>CAYJBF010000017.1:0-13751 GCA_964368415.1 uncultured Acholeplasmataceae bacterium
CTAAGTCGATATGTTTCATTAAATCACTCATGAATGGAACACAGCCTTTAAGAAGACCCAAGACAATTGGCCTTGGTTTGTTTTTATAATCTTCTGTTAATTGTTTACCAAGTCTTACGCAAATATCATTAATTTGCGCCTCAGTAACTAAAACTTCTTTAATTAAATCGCGCATTGTACTCATAGTTTACCCCTTGTTGAATTTAATATAAATAACCTCTTTATTTTCTGGGTTTTGGTTATAATAGCGTCCTAATACAGCGAGTACTTGATTTGAAGAATCTGTAATAATGATGTCAGAGTCTCTAAGTTCTAAGGGAATCTTTTTGTCGATGTAGTAGTCTTTAAGCTTTTTATGACCAAAAGGAAAATACAATTTGTCACCATTTTTCCTTGTTCTGGCTATTAATGGTAACATTAATATATTATAGCACAATTTTATTTCATAATTAGTATTTTCATCAAATTTATCAGAAAAGCTAATTGAGGTGTTATCACCTAAAACATTATAACTATTTAAATCCAAGATTTGACTTAGTTTGCTCTTAAGTTTTTGTTTTTTTATACATAACTTATTATAGTTTTTTTGTAGGACATAATTATCACCTATATCATAAGAAGCGTTTGGCCCTGAGGTATCAATAAAATCTAAGATGGAATTGATCTTTTCAAATGATTGATCAACCCTGAATTGTTCTAATAAATAAGCAATAATATCTCTTTTTAAAGCGATATTCAATGTATCAAAATCAGGTTTTAAAAAGGTTGTTTTATGATTTAGGAACTTAATTGTCTCACCTCTAATAAAATCAAACGATTCAAGTAGAGTTTGATTATATTGTTTTAGTTTGTCTAAAAAATGAGGATTTTCATCTATCAAGGTTGGGACAATATTATGCCTATATCGATTTCTTGTGTAAGCATCTTCTCGATTTGAAGAATCTTCAAAGTAGAAAATATTATTTTCTTTTGCATAAGTTTTGATGGCATCTTTTTTAACCCCTAATAAAGGTTTAACGAAATGCATATTATATTTATAATAGTCTTCTCTAATCCCTGCATACCCTAATAAGTTACTGCCTCTTGATAGTTTCATAAGAATGGATTCCGCTAAATCATTTAAATGATGAGCTGTGACAATAACATCTGTGTTGTAGTTTTTAGCAGTTTCCATTAATAATTTCTTTCTTAATAAGTGGGCTTCATTTTGAAAATCTTCGTTTGGTAAATCTAAAATATAGTATTCAAAAGGGACGTTTTCCTTCTTGGTTAGTTCTTTTAAGTAGAAAGCTTCATCTTTAGAAACTTCGCGCTTTTTATGGTTAAAATGAACAACCACAAGATCAAAATTTTGTTTTAACAAGATATGAAATAAAACAAGTGAATCGATACCACCAGAGACACTTAAAATAATCTTTTTATTTAGATAGGGTTGCATAATTTTTAAAATGGAACTTTTCATGTTTGTTATCACCTTACAAAGATTATTATAACATAATAGTAAAAATAGACATTAAAATAACTAATAATCGTGATATAATATTTAAAAGATTGGAGGCCCTATGTTAGTACTTGCAAGTAATTCTGAGCGCAGAAAGAAACTACTTACTGATATTGGTATAAACTTTATTAGTGTTAATAATAAAGTCAGTGAGACGATTGATGAAAAATTAAAACCAAATCAAATGGTAATGACTTTATCCAAAAGAAAAGCGGAAGCGGCGTTAATGACTAATCCAAATGATACCATCATAGCTGCGGATACAATTGTCTATTTTGAAGGAGAAGTATTAGGAAAACCTAAAAATAGCGAAGATGCTTTTGAGATGCTCAAAAAACTAAGGGGAAACAAACACTGTGTTTATACTGGGGTAACGATTATTAATAAACACAAAGAAAAAACCTTTTATTCAAAGGCTGATGTGTATATGAAAAATTACAATGATTTAATCATATATGAATACATCAAAACCAAGGAACCAAAAGGTAAAGCTGGTGCGTATGCCATTCAAGGTGAAGGAGGAAAACTGGTAGAAAAGTTTACCGGAGATTTCTTTACTATTGTTGGGTTACCAGTGAAGAAGATTCAAGAAGAACTTAAAGAATTTACTTATTAAAAAAGCCTAGATATCGGATGATATTTAGGCTTTTCCTTTACTATTATTATTTTTTCTTCTTGAAATATTTAACCCCATATATAACCCCTATAGATACTGGTGCAATAACAAGTACCCATGGTAATACATAGGATAAAACAATAACTAACCCTTTTAGGAAAGTAACTAATGATTTCCAACCTGTTACAAAGCCGTCTCCAACTTGTCTAAAGAAAGATCTTTCTTCAGTGGATCCAACTTGGTTGATTTGAATACTGACTGTGGAGTATTCAATCAATGAATCATATTGATTAATTTCTTTATTGAGTCTTTGAAGTTCAACTTCAATTTCGGATAATCTTTGATTAATTTGAATCATTTCAGCCATAGAAGCAGTCTCATAAAGTTCAAGCAATCGTTCTTGCTCATTTAGTAATGCGGTTTTACGGTTGGTTAAATCGTAGTAATTCACAGAAACATCGGTCGCATCTAGTTTGAATGAATCGGTTTTATAGGAATCTCTTAAAGACTTAACGAATGTGTTTAATCGTTCAGTCTTGATTCTAAAACGGATGGTTGCGCTACGGTCATATCTAGATTCTTTTTCAACCCAATCATCAGCACCTAATGAGGACTTAATCTCATTAATGGTAGTATTCATGTTTGTAGAGTGTATATTCATGGAAACTGCATAAATGATTTTTCTATTTGGTGCTACTTCAGGCACAATGTTTTCTTCATTTGCACCTTCATCAATCACGCCAGGTCCACTATTGTTTGCTGAACACCCCACTAAAAACACGCTTAAAACAAGTAAAATAAATAACCATGTTTTCTTTTTCATCGTATCGTTTCTCCTTATACGAATTATAACAAAACATGGTTACTTTATCAAACTTATTTAAGTATTTTTCTTTGACTCTTTAATTTCTTCTAATTCTTCTCTAGAAAAATGGTATTTGGTTTTACAATATTGACAAATGATTTCTGCACCATTATCTTCATGAATCATTTCATCAATGACTAAATCGTCAAGTTTCTTTATGGCTTCAAAGTAGTAATCTTTTGTACAGGAACAGAAATATCTTACTGGCTTTATATCCAGTAATTTTTCAGTACCGTTAGCCAACTTACTTATGATACCATGTGTGTCTAAACCACTTTCGAATAAGTCTGTAACGGATTTTATATCTTCTAAGACTTTTTCGATTTGATCAATTACTTTATCAGTAGCTCCAGGCAATAGTTGAATTATGAATCCACCTGCTTGTTTAACACTTTGGTCTTCATTAACGAGCACCCCTAAACCAACACTTGAACGTGTTTGTTCAGACAAAAAGAAGTAGTAGGTTAAATCTTCAGCAATTTCACCATTTACTAAATTGACTGAAGAGGTAAACGCATTTTTTAAATGGGGGTTTCTTCTAACGGTTAATAATCCAAGTCCAACAGCGTTACCGACAGCAAGTTTGTTTGAATCATTGTATTTTAAGTATACGGCTGGATTTTTAATGGTCGCTCTCACTTCACCATGATGGTTAGATTCAACAATCATTTGACCGATTGGACCATCACCTTCAATCTTTAGTAAAAGTTCACTATCATCTTTGTTCATAAAGCTCATCATGGCACCTGCTGTTAGTAGTCTTCCAAGAGCGGCAGTTGCAGTTGGCCAAGTTTCATGAATATTTCTTGATGTTTCAACTAAGTTTTTTGTTTTAGCAACATAAATTCTTACTAATGAATCATAAGCCGTTGCTATTAAAATGTGATCATTCATATTTAACACCTCAAAATCTATTGTAGCATAAATTTAAAAGATCGGTTTTAAAATACCATATAAATTGTATTTTCAACTTTTATTGGTTATAATCTTTCGTGGTGAAGATTATATGTTTTATATTGGTAATGTGAAGATTGAAAACAATTTAATATTAGCGCCAATGGCTGGTGTTTCTAATGCCGCTTTTCGTGTTTTATCGAGAAGAAATGGGGCAGGAATCTCCTATGCAGAAATGGTTTCAGATAAAGGATTAGTGTTTGAAAATGAGAAAACACAAAACTTATTAAAGAGCCACCCTGAAGAACATCCTTATGCACAGCAAATTTTTGGTTCAGATATTACCTCAATGGTACAGGCTGCCAAGTATGTGAATGATAATACCAATTGTGATATTATCGATTTAAATATGGGTTGTCCTGTTCCAAAGGTTGCAAACCGTGCACAAGCTGGAGCAAGCCTACTTAAAAATCCAGATAAAATATATGAAATTGTAACAGAAATTAAAAAGGTAATTACCAAACCATTAACCGTTAAAATTAGAAGTGGTTGGGACTTTGATTCGATAAATGCTGTTGAAGTAGCAAAAACAATTGAAGCTGCTGGTGCAGATGCAATTATTATTCATGGCCGTACAAGAAGCCAAATGTACAATGGTAAAACAGATTTGGATATTATAAAAGCGGTTAAAGAAGCAGTTAAAATACCTGTAATTGGTAATGGTGATGTGGTTGATGGACCGTCTGCTGAGCGTATGTTTAGCTATACTGGTTGTGATGCTGTGATGATTGGTCGTGGGGCTTTGGGGAATCCTTGGATTTTCAATGAAATAGATACCTATCTTAGAACCAAAGAAATAATTCCAAGACCTGGTTTATCAGAAATTAAACAAACGATGATTAAACATTTTGATTTACTAGAAAGTCTAAAAGGTGAACATCTAGCAACCCTAGAAATGCGTGGTCAAGCTACGTATTATTTAAAAGGCTTGGTAGGGGCTAGTCACACGAGAAATTTACTTTCTAAAATTAATAGTAAAAAAGAATTTCTTCAAATTGTTGAGGATTATTTCAAAGATAAAGAATAAAGCATTCCTGAACCGAGGAATGCTTTTTTTAACTGTTTGAATAGCCTGTTTTCATAATATAGGGCTTAAAATGAGGCAATTGTTTTTGATACATTAAAGTGGAAACAATGATTTTGTCATTTAAATATTCTGTCTTTAACACTTTTGTTTGTTCATTCAAAGTATTTATAAGGTGTTGGTCAGTATAAGGAATTTCTAACTTAGTCGAAATAATTGAACCAAATAAAACTTCATAGATTGATTCAACTAAACGATTAATATTGTACCCTGTTTTATTGGATATCCAAAATTCATGATCTGGCGCTCTATGGTTTAATAAATCTGCGTGAGTATAAACGGTTATTTGATTGATATTGTCAGCGTTTAATTCTTTTAAGACATCATGGGTGGTTTGCATATGAAGATTCTTTTCTTCATCAACGCCATTGACAATATGCAAGATTAAATCACTTGTTTCGACCTCACTTAATGTGGATTTAAAGGATTTGATAAATTCATGAGGAAGTCTTGTCAGAAAACCAATGGTATCGGTAATGATAAAGGTTGGATAACCTTTTTTTGTGATGCGTCTTGCTGTAGTATCAAGAGTTGCAAATAACATATCTTTTTCAAATACGTCTTTATCTACAATATCAAATTGTTTTAAGATTTGATTTAGGGTTGCACTCTTTCCTGCATTGGTGTAACCCACCAATGATACCAATGGGATATTACTGAGAGAACGTGTTTTTCTTGAAGTATCTCTTTGGGTTTCTAAGGTCTTAATTTGTCGTTCTAGTTTGTTAATGTTGTTTTCAATAACACGTCTATCTAATTCGAGTTTCGTTTCACCTGGCCCTTTCGCATTATAAGATCCACCCCCTTGACGGGATAAGATTTTACCCATTCCGATTAATCTTGGCAGTAAGTATTTTTGCTGAGCGAGTGAAACTTCTAGTACAGCCCCTTTTGTTTTGGCACGTTCTGAAAATATTGAAAGAATTAAAAATGATCTATCAATGATTTGGGTGTCTAAAATTTCTTCTAGGTTTCTAATTTGAGCGGGTGATAATTCATCATCAAAAATAACCATATCGGCATTTAAGACGTCCACCGCTTCTTTGATTTCTAAGACTTTTCCTGAACCAACATAAGTAGAAGAATCGGGTCTTGATGCTTTTTGTGTCATGGTTAAAAGAACTTCAATATTGAGTGCTTTGGCTAACCCAATTAATTCTTTGATTGAAGCATTCATGTTATATTTGTTTAAATCTAAGCCGACTAATATTGCTTTATCCAAAATATCACGTCCTAAAAGAAAAAGAATAGCACGAATTGGCTATTCTTATTATATACTATTTTTTTATAAACCACACTTTAATTGTGCGCCGCAGTTTGTACATGTATTACATCCACCAACATCTTGGACCACGCCTTCACGGCATACCGGACAAAGGTTTCCAACTTCCGCACCGATTTCTCTGTCTTGTCTATCAGAACGAAGTGGGGTAGGTGATTCATCTTGATGTGTAATTGATTGAGTACCACCAACATCAACACCTAAATCAGTAATGTCAACTTGAATTGGTGTTTCTTTCTTGGTTTCTTTCGATAATGTTAATACTTGGGAATCACGTGAGCCATCAACATAAACTGTTCCGCCCTTAGCGCCACCTTTGTATAACCTCATATATAGACTTTCAACATCTTCTACCGTATAGCCTTTAGGGGCATTAACCGTTTTACTGATGGATGAATCTACCCAAAATTGAATGGTTGTTTGAACATCAGCGTGTTCTTCAGGGGCTAATTCCATTGCACTTACGAATATATCTGGTAATGATTGTTTGGTGTATTCTGGATGTAAGCTTAAGTATTCTTCAACTATATTAGCATTTACTTCAATGAACTTACCAAGTCTTCCACTTCTAAAATAAGTGAAGGCAAAATAGGGTTCAAGTCCTGTAGATACACCAACCATGGTTCCAGTAGAGCCTGTTGGGGCAATTGTTAGTAAGTGAGAGTTTCTAATCCCATGTTTTAATATACCATCATGGATATGTTTAGGGAACTTTTGAATATAATTTCCTTTAACAAAAGCTTCTCTTGAACCATGTGATTCTAAGAACGGGAAAGATCCTTTTTCTTTGGCAATCTCAATTGAAGTTTCATAAGCTTTTATGGCGATAAATTCAAACAATTTATCAACCAAGACATTACCTTCTTTAGAGCCGTATCTTAAGTTAGCGTGGATGAGTAAATCATGTAACCCCATGACACCCATACCAACACGTCTTTCACCTAATGCTTGTTCTTTATTTTGTTCTAAGAAGTAGTAAGTTTTATCAATAACGTTGTCTTGCATACGAACGGAGTAATGAATGGTTCTTGCAAGCTTATCCCATAAGATTTCATGCGTCTTTTTATCCACAAATTGACTTAAGTTAATTGCGGCTAAGTTACATACACTATATGGGGCTAATGGTTGTTCACCACAAGGGTTTGTACAAACTACTTTTTGACCATAAGAGGTGGCATTAGTTAAATCATTTGCGTTATCTATAAAGAAGATGCCTGGTTCAGCTGAATAAGTGGCACAAATGTTAATTAAGTTCCATAATTCTTTAGCTGGTATGGTGTGGTAAACGTGAGATTTATAACCTAAACGTTCCCATTCTCTAACGTCACCGACTTGTTGCCAGTGGGCATCATAATACGCTTTTTCTTCTTTAGTATAATGATCTAAGTCTGGATATTTTAGATCATACAATAAATCATTTTCAACAGCATCCATAAATTCTTTTGTAATCGCAACACTAATGTTTGCCCCACTTAAGAAGTCTGGGTTTTCTACTGTATAAACACCGCCATCACCTAATAGTCTTTGTGCTTTTTCTACAACACTTGTAGAGAATAATTTATCGTTTTGATCGTTAATTTGAACAATAGCGGTATACATTGAGATTTCATCACTGGTTAGTGGTGTAAACTTAAGTTTGTCACTAGCTAGTTTCTTAATTAATTCGTTTGAAGAAGTATCGATTAAGAATCTTAAAATTCTTGGATTTTGCATCTTAGAAATGATGAATTCGATGATATCAGGGTGCCAGTCTGCTAGCATAATCATTTGAGCACCACGTCTTGAACCACCTTGTTCAACCAGGTGTGTTAATTCTGCAAGGTCATGCAACCAAGATACTGAGCCACTTGATTTACCATTAACCCCTTTGGCTAAAGCATTTTTTGGTCTTAGAGTTGATCCGTTTGTTCCAACGCCACCACCCCTAGCCATAATTTCCATAACTTCAGCTCTATGTCTAGCTAAACCTTCTCTTGAATCATCAATAAAAGGCATAACGTAACAGTTAAAATAAGTTACTTTAGCGTTTGAGCCAGCCCCATATAAAACTCGGCCTGCAGGCACTAAGTTAAGGTTTTCTAGTTCGTGAACAAATGCGTCAATGGTTTCTTTAGACTCCCCTTCACCTAAATGATGACCAACTCTTTGAGCGATTTGTTCATAATACAATTCTAACGGTTTTTCAATATCCCGGTATTGTCTTTTAATTAAACCGTTTTGATGCTCGCCACCGATTTGCCCGATAAACTCTTCTTCAATTTGAATGAAAAGTGTTTCGTCTTCCAAAATTTCTTGAACATAACCAATTCCTCTTGCTGGAAACTTTGGGTCATGTTTAATGACTGTAACAACTAAGTCACCTACTTTTAGTGTTTTAAGGGCCATGTCTTTTTGCGTATATCTATCCAACATGACAAGTCTTGAAACACCATCAAAAGACATGTGCATACTATCTGTGACGGGGAAAATGTGTGGGTAGTATTCCTTTATATCTCTATTCAGTTGTTCTGTTAAAGCTTTATTGTACTTTATCATATATTTATCCCGTCCTTGTATTAGGTATTATACGCACATTAGGTTCTAAAAACAACACAAAAATAAAAAATAAAATACCGTTTAATAATCGTTTTTTCAGGTTAACTGCGTAGGTGTGCGAATTTCAACAACCTAAAAAATAATTGTAAAATTTGAGGGTTCAAATATCTATGTATTTTTTACCATAATATAACAATTCAACCATGTTCTAAAAACTAATATATTAAAAAATGAATTGTGATATAATAAAATATAAGAGGTGATATTATGCCTGATATTCTATCAATGATACTTGATGCGTATGTCCTATGGATTATCGTATATTTTGTTTTGACTTTTTTCTTGGGTTCAAAACGGGTATTTAGGATTTTTCTAGTAGTAGTCTTCATTTATTTATTAACTTGGGTTTCTGGGCTTTTAAATTTAGATCTTAGTTATTATGTTTTAGATTACGTATCTTATTGGATTCCTTTGTTTGTCATATTGGTATTAAGTCCAGACATTAGAAGAAGTTTTGAATCAGCATGGGTATCTGAAACAGCATTAGAAGGTATGACGATTGGTTCTCAAGAAACCAAAACACATGTGGTAGAAGCTTGTATGTATTTATCAAGTCAAAATATCGGCGCATTAATAACCATTGAAAAATACAATTCATTAGATCAATATTCCGATAGAGCTATTATTATGAACGCGAAAGTGTCTAAAGAACTATTAATCAATATCTTTATCCCTAATACACCACTTCATGATGGCGCAGTTATTATAAGAGGCGACGAGATTAGATGTGCTGGGGCTTATTATGTTTTAAGTGAAACCGAAAAGCATGATAAAACCATGGGTTCTCGTCACAGAGCTGCCTTAGGTATTAGTGAAGTTTCTGACTCATTAACCATCGTAGTTAGTGAAGAAACAGGAACCATTACAATTGTCGTCGAAGGCATTATGATTAAAGCTAACGACCGTGAAAAGATGTATGAATATATTAACATGTATATTAAATAGGAGGCCGCTGCATGAAAAAATTTAGTGATTTCCTGAACAAATTAGTATCCTTCTTAATGAACCCACTAAAGATAATTGGTAACGCCAATATTCCCGATAAGTTCATTGATTTTATGCGTAAAAATGATTGGATTAAAATTTTATTATCGTTTGCGATAATGCTAGCCTTTATATTAGGGTATTATATCTTTGATTGGCGATTTTCCTTTGAAATCAAAAGATAATTAGGGGGTAAGTTTTTGTTTATTCCAATGATTATGTTTTTCCTAGCTTCAATAACCGTAAGTCTTGTCATATTCTTTTCGATATTGGATGATAAGTTTTACAGAATACCCTTTGTCATTGCTTTTATAAATGCCATAGGGTTTTTAGTTTATCTACCGTTTTATGATAAATATATAACCATTAATTGGTTTAATTACTTATTCATTAGCCACTCTATTATTAATATTGTTTTAGCCATTTTGGTCTTATTATTATTTTTCAGAAAGACTTTATTTTTTAAAAATCATTACAATATTTTTATTAAATCGATTAAAAAGTCAAAGTGGAATGTATTTTATGTATTAGATAAGAAAAATCGCATTAAACAAATGAGTGAGGGTGTATTAGAAGAGTTGGGTTTTACCTTAGAACAAGTCTTAAATAAACCATTCTTTGAGGTCTTAAATAAATCGGTTCGTATTACAACGTTTGATGATGTTGATACAAACAATATGAGTGTTGAAACATATTATGATAATTATTTAAAAACAGTAAAAAAACAAGATATTGAAGAACATACTTTTGTCTTTCAAAACTATCAAGGTAAAAGTGTTTTCATGTCAGTAGTCGAACAACCTATTTATATTATGGGGAAATACAAAGGTAAAGTTACCATTGGAGAAAAACAAAGTGACTTTAATTTAGTGGGCATTGAAAGAGAACTTAAGTTGGCCAACCAAGACTATGAATCTTTAAGGTTAAAGTATGTCGCAACATTAGAACTGGCCGATAGGGCATTATATTTTATTGATTTAGATGAACGCTATATATGGGGATCTGATAAATTTGTTGAACTTACAAAATTACCAAGTTCACAAGTCAATTTTGAAGTATTCCAAAACTATATATATAAAGATGACGTGAACAGTTACTTAGGCAGTTTATCTAGTTTAACCGTGCGAAAACAAACGTTCAAATTAAAGTATAGATTACTTGTTAACGGAAAATATAAATGGGTTACTGATACTGGAAAACGTTTATTTGATGATAAAAGTTCTAATATTATTTTAGGTGTCTTAGATACAGTTGAAGCTGCAGGCTATGCAAGAACTGGATTAGAGGACATGGATAACATTAAAACAGAAAATGAGTTATACCATCATTTAAGTGTGCTTTTTAATTCTAATAAAATATTCGAATTAGCGTTATTTGACTTAAGTAATATTCCTCAAATTAACCAACAATATGGTAGAGATATTGGCAATATGTTAATTAATGAATATGTTAAGAAGTTGAAAAATTCATTTATGAGTGAATCATCAGAAATATTTAGAATCAGTGGTTTAGTGTTTGCTATTACCATCGTAGATCCAAGAAAGATGGAATTATTAAGAACGGGTGTTTTATCCAATAACAAATTCTTAAATCTAAGAATGAGTTATGGGTCAATTCAACCAGAAATAGAAGTTATATTAGGGGTTTCAAGCAGTCATAAGGATGCTAAAGATGCAGAAACTTTATTTGATTTAGCCTTTAAAGCATTAGGACTAGCAAGACATAAAGATTTTATTGCAAATGCTTGCTATTACAGTGATATTCGTGGATAAAAAACAAGCAAGAAAACTTGCGAAAGATTTAAGAAAAGTAATTACTGATACGGATATTCTTAACCGTCAGAAAGAGATTATAACTTTCTTAATGAGTTATGAACCTTTTTTAAATGCGAAAAAGATAGGTCTATATTACCCAATTGATAATGAAGTGAACTTGTTAATACTAATTCACTTATTCCCAGACAAAACCTTCTATTTACCAAAAACAGAGCCATACAAAGCTTTAACATTTAGATATGTCTCTGATTTTTCTACTTTGGTTAAGGGGAAATTTGACTTACTTGAACCTTCTAAAGACATGCCAATAGAAGAGAATATTGATTGTTATTTAGTTCCTTGTGTCGCAACCAGTGGGTTATATAGAATTGGGCATGGCGCTGGGTTTTATGATAATTACTTTAAAACACATCAAGGTTATAAAATAGGTATTGTTCATACACTATTAAAAGATCTGCATGTAGAAATGGACCCATTTGATATTCCGATGGATTATATAGTATAGGTGACTTATGAAAAGTGTCGTTATTTTGGGCGGAGGTTCTGGCGTTAGAACTGGGCTTAAAGAAAATAAAATTAAATATATCATCAATCATAAACCGATAATTCAACATAGTATTGATACGTTTAAAGCCTTAAATTATGAAATTGTTCTCGTAGCGAACAAAGAGGATTTTGAAGAACTAAAAAACTTAAATCCAAATTTGAAAGTAGTAGTTGGCGGTTCTACGAGAAGTGATTCAGTTAGAAGCGGGCTTAAAGAAGTCACGACGAAATATGTGTTAATTCATGATGGGGCAAGACCTTTTATACAGTCAAGTGTAATTAATGAAGTTGAAAAATCCCTCAGTGAACATGATGCCGTATTGGTTTGTAAAGAAGTAACCAATACAATCTATAATAAAAACTTAGATGTTATTGATAGAACAAATTTACTTCAAGCAGAAACCCCTCAAGGTTTTCTAACCAGTAAAATTAAGGCTGCTTATAAAGCTAACCCAGGGGTTGGTTTATCGGATGATATTTCCATGTATCAAACCCTTTATAAAGATAAAATTGGTTTAGTTTACCACGATACCAATAATGATAAAATTACGACAAGAGATGATATTATGCGTTATACAACACCAAGCTTTAAAATTGGATATGCTTTCGATATTCACCAAACAGATAAGGATTACCCTTTAACATTAGGGGGTATTAAAATAGAATCACCTTTTGGGCTAAGAGGACACAGTGATGCGGATGTATTGATACATGCAGTAGCTGAATCATTATTAGGTGCACTTGGTTTAGGTGATTTAGGCACGCACTTTCCTGATACAGACATGACATATAAGGGATTAGATTCTAAAGTAATCCTAGTCTATACCAAAGATAAATTAAAAGAACACGGCTATCAAATTGAAAATATTGATGCTTCTATTTTCTGTGAGAAACCAAAATTGGCGGCATATATCCCGAAAATGAGAAAAGTGATGGCTGATATCTTAAACATTGAAGTATCACAAATAAATGTTAAAGCGGGTACCAATGAAGGCCAAGATGCCGTTGGTAAAAGTTTAGCAATAGCTGCTTCAAGCAGTTGTTTAATTAGGAGGATTTATGAAAATAATTGAAACCACAGTGGGGACTTTTGAACTATTAAGTAACCACAAAGAATCGTTTGATATAGTTAAATTTCAAGATCGATATGTCCCTGAAATTTATGATAAGTACGAGTATATTGTTGGCGATGTTTCTAGTGATGTTTTAAGACTTAAAGGATTTTATCAAGATCAGTCTAAAGAACAAAGTATTAAAGAGATTCCAATACATTTAAGTGAATCAGTTAATTATAATGCGGCATATTATATTTTAAAACGTGTTAAAGTTGAAACACCATAATAAATGAGTAATATAATATTTAAAAGGAGTATAACGAATGGAGCAAAGAAGCACGAGTAAATTTTCTAGATTATTAAAACATACATTTGTGGATACGGTAATGATTGGGTTAACCTACTTACTAGCGATATTCATGTTTAAGGTATTAAATATACCTTTAGACAAAAATCAAGTTATAATTGCTGTACCAATTATTATTTTATATAAG
>CAYJBF010000018.1:0-13705 GCA_964368415.1 uncultured Acholeplasmataceae bacterium
GTTTTGGAAGAATCATCATAATTTTATTAAAAACCAGTTTTTTTAATTGTTTTGTCGAAAGTACCGGTTTAAGCGTTTAAAGCTAGTTTTAAATGAAAAAATTATACTTAAAAATACTGGATTGCTAAAATTAATTGCGTGATAATATGTTAAAATGAGTGAATAGGCATCGTTAAGCGGCTAAACTTGACAAAATGAAATTATTGGTTATAATTAATTTTAGATATAAAAGGAGTAGTGAACATGACTTTTGATAAAGTAAAACAAATTATTTTGAGTGAACTTAATATTGATCCTGCTAAGATCAGCCTAGATTCTCGTATTGCTGAAGATTTAGGAGCTGACTCATTAGACGCTGTTGAACTAATCATGAATATTGAAGACGAATTTGGTATTTCAATCAATGATGAAGATGCAGCAAACATTAAAACAGTTGGTCAATTAGTTAACTATGTAGATTCAGCAATAAAATA
Organism: uncultured Acholeplasmataceae bacterium; assembly: GCA_964368415.1. Taxonomy (GTDB): domain Bacteria; phylum Bacillota_I; class Bacilli_A; order Acholeplasmatales; family UBA5453; genus UBA5409. The sequence goes on from CAYJBF010000018.1 coordinate 474, forward strand.
AGGGATTCCCTTATTTTTTTTAACTTTACGTGTATAAAATGATATAATTATCCTATATGGAGTGTGTATATGACTTATAACTTTAAAACTATAGAGCCTAAATGGCAAAAATATTGGCTCGATAACAAAACTTTTAAAACAGAAAATGAAATTATTAAACCAAAATATTATGTACTAAATATGTTCCCTTACCCTTCAGCGCAAGGGTTGCATGTTGGGCATATTGAATCGTATACTGCGACTGACATTATGTCAAGGTTTAAACGTATGCAAGGCTATAATGTCCTACATCCAATGGGGTGGGACGCTTTTGGATTGCCTGCTGAACAGTATGCGTTACAAACTGGGAATGATCCAAGAACATTTACCTATCAAAATATTGATAATTTCAAACGTCAAATTATTAGTGCTGGGATAGGGATTGATTGGGACAGAGAGTTTGCGACAGCTGATAAAGATTACTACAAATGGACACAATGGATATTTACTAAACTTTATGAATTGGGTTTAGCTGAAAGAAAGAGTGTTGAAGTAAACTTTTGTGAAGGCTTGGGTACGGTGTTAGCCAATGATGAAATCATTATTGAAAATGGAAAGATGGTTTCTGAAAGAGGACATTATCCAGTTATTAAAAAACCAATGGTTCAATGGGTTTTAAAGATTACTGAATACGCGGATAGACTTCTTGAAGATCTAGATACCCTAGACTGGCCAAAACACATTAAAGAAATTCAAAAGAATTGGATTGGAAGAAGCGAAGGCGCGTTGGTGAAATTTAATGTTCAATACACGGACTATGTGTTTGAAATATTCACAACCCGACCAGACACTATTTTTGGTGCAACATATTGTGTATTAGCACCAGAACACCCTCTCGTATTAGATATTACTACTCAAGATGAATTAGAATCCGTTAAAGAATATATTGAAATAACCAAACAAAAGACGGAATTAGATAGAAGTGAATTAAATAAAGATAAAACCGGTGTGTTTACTGGCGCGTTTGCGGTTAATCCGGTAAACAATGAAAGAATTCCAATTTGGATTGCCGATTATGTTTTAAATAGTTATGGAACTGGTGCTGTAATGGCTGTACCAGCTCATGATGAAAGAGACTTTGAGTTTGCAAATAAACACGGTTTAGATATAAGAAAGATTATTGAAACAACTGATGATTGCTTTATTGGTGATGGTATTCATATTAATAGTGATTTTATTGATGGATTAAATAATCAAGAAGCCTCAAACTCAGTAATAGATTTCTTAGAAGCAACCGCAAGAGGTAAGAAAGAAGTTAATTACCGTTTACGTGACTGGGTATTTTCACGTCAACGTTATTGGGGTGAACCATTCCCAGTATTAATAGATGAAGAAGAAAATGTGTTTACGTTAGAAGAAAATGAATTACCTCTTGAATTACCAATATTAAAAGATATTAAACATTCTGGAACCGGTGAATCACCACTTGCCAATGCAAAAGAATGGCTTTATGTGACTAAAAACGGTATTCAATATAAACGAGATACCAACACCATGCCACAACTTGCAGGATCGAGTTGGTACCATATCGGTTATGTCTTAAAGAGTTTAATTGGATTTATTCCCCTTAATTCAGAAGAGGCAATTGAAGAACTGAAACAATGGCTTCCAGTTGATCTTTATATTGGTGGGGCAGAACATGCGGTAGGCCATCTTTTATATTCAAGATTCTGGCACAAAGTATTATACGATTTAGGCATTGTTGAAACAAAAGAACCATTCTTAAAACTAGTCAATCAAGGGATGATTTTAGGTCACGATAATCTTAAAATGAGTAAATCAAAAGGTAATGTTGTTAACCCAGATGATGTAATAAGTGAGTATGGTGCAGATACCTTAAGACTTTATGAAATGTTTATGGGCCCTTTAACAGCCGATAAACCATGGAACACAGAAGCGATTGATGGTTCAAAGCGTTTCCTGGACCGTGTATGGCGCATGTATTACATGCCGCTTGAAGATGAAGTAGAAGCCTTAGAATATTCATATAACTATACAGTTAAGAAAGTTACAGAAGATTTTGAATCATTAAACTTTAATACCGCTATCAGTCAACTGATGATATTTGTTAACGACATTTATAAAGAAAAACATTTCGCAAGAAAACATGCTATCGGTTTCTTAAAACTATTAAACCCAATTTGTCCACATATTACAGAAGAACTTTATCAAACTATCTTCAACAGAAAAGATACCATTGCGTATGAAGAATGGCCGACTTATAATGAAGAAAAACTTGTATTAGATGAAATAGAAATGGTGGTTCAAGTTAATGGGAAGCTTAGAGATAAGATGACGGTTAAACAAACATTAACTAGTAAACAAATAGAAGAAAAAGCCTTATCATTAAGAAATGTTTTAAACTTTACAAAAGGTAAAACCATTGTTAAAGTCATCGTTGTAGAAAAGAAATTAGTAAATGTGGTTGTGAAAGACTAAAATAAAAGGAACGATTGATTCGTTCCTTAATTTTTTTCTATCAAGATGATAAAAGGAGATCTCACTTTATTTAATACGTTATACTTTAATGTGGTAAAGTCGTTAGAAAGATTACCTACATAATCTAATAAAGCCTCTGATTCAATCAAACCTTCATCGTGTCCAGGATAACAAGTTATTAAAATAAAGGTGTTGTGCTTCATGTTATGAATTAGTTTGTTAATAGCATTAAGGGTGGTTTCTTTCGTGGTTTTTATTCGTTTATCACTGTTAGGTAAATAACCTAAATTAAATACCACAGCTTTAAAGTCTTTAACATAATCTAAAATATGTTCATGTGAATCAAGGATTAACTTATAATTAGTTAAATGATGACTTTTTAATAGATTTGTTGTTGTTTCAAGGGCTTGGTTTTGGATATCAAACCCATAAACAAATTTTGCCAGTTCACATAAAAGCAATATATCGTTTCCATTACCAATTGTTGCGTCAACGACAACGTCATTCTTGGAAATATGGTTAATTAAATAAGAAATAATAAAATCTCTAATTTGATTGTTCTTCATACAAATCACCTTGATAAAAATGATTGCGTCTCATGCATTTGTCGATTTCATTTGAGACAACAAATTTCTTTAAGGTCCATTTAGGGGCAATTAAATCTTCTTTTTTTGCATCCCCTGTGATTCTGTGGACGATAATATCTTTTCTAAGATGTCTTAATTGAGTCACCACGATATCTCTATACTCAAACAAGGTTAATAAAGGCCAGGGATTCTTATTATAATCGTACCCCATTTTAGATTTTTGAATGACATGTAACATATGAATCTTTATGCCTTGAATATCTAAACCATTTAGATGTTTAACAGTTTCTAACATCATTTCATTTGTTTCATTAGGTAATCCGTTTATGATATGAACGACTACGTCAATATCTCTTTTCCTAAGTTCTTTGACCGCTTGATTGAAGGTATTTAAATCATGACAACGATTAATTAAAAGAGAAGTTGCTTCATGAATCGTTTGAAGACCTAATTCGACTTGAATTTTCACTTTTTTATTCAGTTCACCTAAATAATCTAAAATTTCAATAGGAAGGCTATCAGGTCTTGTGGCAATACTTAACATAACAATATTATCACTTAAAGATATAGCCTTTTCAAATAAGTATTTCAACTTTTCTAACGGTCCATGCGTGTTGGTGTTAGCTTGAAAGTAGGCGATGTAATAGCCATCTGACCATTTATTTTCCATCATGTTTTTTATCTTTTCAAACTGAACTTCTAGAGAGTCTTTTTTAGATCCAGCAAACTCCCCACTCCCCATCGCACCACAAAAAGTACAACCACCTTTTCCAACGGTTCCATCAATATTTGGACAGGTAAAATTACCGTTTAAAGCAATCTTAAAAACCTTTTTCCCATAAACTTTTTTATAATAATTATTTAATGTGTTGTAATGTTTTTCATTTGTAAATAGTTCCAAATTTATCACCAATCTTATTTTAACATAAGTCCGGATTTATGTTATAATAATTCATAGAGGTCATTATGATAAAAAGATTAAAAGCTGGGCTCACTGAACCTAAGCAACTTTCACAATTTGTTTACGATAAATTACGATATGTATTTTTATACATATTATTTTTATCATTGGTAGTTTCTATACCGACTTTCATTAAAACCAATTTACAACAAGGTATGGATCGACAAAATAAAGATAATCTTATTAATGCCTTATATAGTAAAAATCCCACGAATTCAATTGTTGATTATAAATTAATAGGTGACATTAACGATGGTATTATTTTTGATGACAATCAATTTATTGGGTTTAAAGCTTCTGAAACGGTCATTGGTATTTTGTATAACTTTACAGAAACAAGCCTAGATTTTTATTATGGCCCCGTTTTAGTTAGTAGTCATTCTTACACAGACTTAGGACTAGATACCATTAATTTTTCAATGCGTTCTAATGAAGATAAAGATAAATTAAGTAAGACACTCAATATTATTCATAATGATTCCAAAGATTATTTAATAGTAGTATCAACTATTAGTGCAGTGATGAGTGAATTAGTATTAGGGTTATTATTAATTTTAATTATGACTGGTATGAGTTCTTCTAATGTTCCTAAGTTAAAGATGAAATACCGCTTTGTTTTATCTAGTTATGCATTTACAATCTATTATATTTTGACCTTAATTGGGATATTATATGGATTAAGTTTTTTAAGATTTGTTGGGATAATTGTTGCTCAAATGTTTATGAGTAAAGGTTATAGTCAATTAGTACAAATTACAAATATTAATATCAAAGGTGAATTACGTGAATAAATTTGAGTTATTTTTACAACAATCGAATTTCAAAGAAACTGCTTTAAGTAAGGCTGTTCTACAACAACTAGAAGTTGAACCTAACAGCAAAACTTGGACTTTTTTTGTTGAGTTTCCAACTGTCCCAACCCCAGAAGGTTTTGATGATTTCATCAACAAGTTAAAACTATACTTCACGATTAGTGGGACCATTGATAAAGTGGATATTACTTTGTCGATTGCTGATGATTCGATATTTCAAAAATATCCAGTTACTTACTATAATTGGTTATTAGATAAATTAGTAGATAAAAGATCAAGTTATTCAGTGTATAAAAACTGTGAAGTCGATTTTAAAGATAATTGTTATAACGTAATAGTTGATCCTGAATTATCAAAATATTCAAGAATGATATCAACCATGAAAAACTATTTTAAAGCGTATGGCTTATTTCCAGATATCAAATTTATAACTGATGAATCACTTGTAACAAACGAAGTTAAACTCAAACAAAAGAAAGCTAAGGCAATGACTGAGATTGTTGTTATTCCTAAAGTAGAACCAAAAGAACAAATTGCACCAGTAAGAACCAAAAACTATAAGAGAAAGTTTATGGGAGATAAGGTGAGTCAAATTAAAGAAATTCCTGTGGATAACTATGCTTTAGACAAGCATTTAAATACACAGGGGGATGCATCTTTTACAATTGAAGGGGTTATTATTGAAGTAGAAGTCAAGAAACTAAGAACAACCTCACTTCTTCAAATGACAATCGCTGATGATGAAGATGCGATTGTTGTAAAACAATTTTTAAATAATGAAGCTCAAGTTACCGAAGCACTTAATTACCAAATTGGTGGTATTGTAAAAGTGTATGGCAGAGTTGAGTACGATACTTATATTAAAGATGTTGTCTTAATGGCTAATGATATTTCAATGTTAGAAAAAGTTAGTAAAAAAGAACGCAAAGATACCGCTAAAGAAAAACGGATAGAATTTCACCTACACACAAAAATGAGTAGTTTAGATGCCGTTGGAGAAGTTAAAGATTATGTTGAACAAGCTATTAAGTGGGGTCATAAAGCCATTGCCTTTACGGATCATGGTGGGGTTTATGCTTACCCAGAAATTCATAAACATACCAAAGGAAAAGACATTAAGCCAATTTATGGTATTGAACTAAACTATGTGAATGAATTTGATTTTAAGATGGCTTATGATGATACAGATATTGATTTAAGAAAAGCTACTTATGTTGTTTTTGATATAGAAACTACCGGATTATCAGCTAAACGTGATAAAATTATTGAAATATCAGCGGTTAAAATAGAAAACATGACAATCACCAATGAATTTAATTCATTTGTAAACCCAGAACAAAAGTTGTCTTATTTTACGACTGAACTTACCACAATTACAGATAACGATTTAAAAGATGCTGAAACAATCGATAAAGTATTACCTAAGTTTTTAGAGTTTATTGACGGTTCTATTTTGGTTGCGCATAACGCAACCTTTGATTTAGGTCATATTTATCAAAAGATGGCCGATTTAGGGCTTGGTTCCAATCGTTATCCAGCAATTGATACGATGAATATTGCCAAGTATTATTATAGCGATTCATTAAAGCGATTTAACTTAAAAGCAGTAGCAAAACAGTTCAAAGTTAAATTAGATCAACATCACCGTGCTGCGGCAGATGCTTATGCAACTGCTGAAATATTTGTTCAGATGTTAAGTGATCTACTCAAAAATGATATTAACTTACATAGTGATATCAATAAGAAGATTGATTTAAACACAGCATGGAAATGTGATTTTCCGACCCATTTAACCCTTCTAGTTAAAAATAAGGTAGGTTATAAGAACTTATTTAGGATTGTAAGTGATTCTTTAACAGATCATTTCTCGGGTAGTCCAATTTTAGTTAAATCAGTCTTAGATAAATATAGAGAAGGTTTACTGGTTGGTTCTGGTTGTGTAAACGGTCAAGTATTTGAGGCCGCCCTTAATAAGACAGATGAAGAATTAGAAGCTTCAATGGCCTTATTTGATTATATTGAAGTTCAACCACCTCAAGCCTATAAACATTTAACTCAAGATTTAGGACCTGATGCAGAATTTATTATTGAATCAACAATTAGAAAAATTATCTTAACAGCTGAAAAGTTAAACAAACTCGTGATTGCAACAGGAGATGTACACTACCTAAATAAAGAAGACTCGGTTTACCGTGATATCTTTATTAGAGCGAAAATGGTTGGTGGTGGCTTACATGATTTAGCTAGATACAGTGAAGCCCCGCTTGTCTATTTCTTAACCACCGATGAAATGTTAAAACAATTTAGTTTCTTAGGAGATCAATACGCTCATAAGATTGTTGTTACAAATACCAATCAATTAAACAATCAGATTGAAAGAGTAGAAGCCTTTCCTAAAACACTCTATTCACTTCAAGATGATGCATTTAAAGATTCAGTAGGTATTGCCTCAGTTAAAGATGAGGTAAGAAGAATTGTATCTGAAAACGCCCTTAAACTGTACGGAAAAAATTTACACCCTATTGTTTCAGAACGTATCGAAAGAGAATTAAAAAATATCATTGAAAATGAATTCGGACCAATTTACTATATTTCTCATTTGCTGACTAAAAAATCATTAGAAGATGGTTATTTAGTTGGATCAAGAGGATCGGTCGGTTCAAGTTTAGTCGCAACCTTAATGAACATCACTGAGGTTAATCCACTTAAACCACACTATCGATGTCCAAATGGTGATTTTACAGTGTTCAAATTGACCGATGACGAAATTGCAAAATATGGTATAACACCGAATGAAGAAGCTTTTCAACCATTATTTGAAGGTATAAGTTCAGGGTATGATTTACCAAATCAAAATTGTCCGTTTTGTGAAGCAAAATTGGTAAAAGATGGTCAAGATATTCCATTCGAAACATTCTTAGGTTTTGATGGGGATAAAGTTCCCGATATTGACTTAAATTTTAGTGGTGATTATCAAGCAAAAGCACATGTTTATGTTAGAGAACTTATCGGTGAAGAAAGAGCTTTCCGTGCCGGAACTATTTCCACAATTGCAGAGAGAACAGCATTTGGTTATGTTAAAGGGTATCTAGAAGATAATAATATATCAAACATTAGAAATGCTCAAATTTCTAGAATTGCCAAGAAAATTGAAGGGGTTAGAAGATCAACTGGACAACACCCTGGCGGGATTGTTGTAGTACCGGAACATAAAGAAATATTTGATGTTACCCCTGTTCAATACCCAGCCGATGATGTAAGATCTGACTGGAAAACAACACACTTTGATTATCATTCAATTGAAGACAATTTACTTAAACTGGATATTTTGGGTCATGATGATCCAACCATTATTAAATATTTAATGGATTATGTCCATACCCATCCAGAAGAGTTTCCGTTTACGGAGGCCCAAGATATTCCTGTTGATGACAAAGAAGTTTATAAATTATTTGGATCTACTGAGTCGATTGGGTTGACCAATGATGAATTAGAAAGTGAAGTGGCCTCATTTGGATTGCCGGAACTAGGAACAAATTTTGTTAGAAAAATGTTAAATGATACAAAACCTATGACTTTTTCTGGATTAGTAAAAATATCTGGTTTATCTCATGGAACTGATGTTTGGTTAGGTAACTCACAAGCCCTAATTACAGGCCATCCCGAATATGGGAAAGTCGATTTTAGCGATGTTATTGGTTGTCGTGACGATATTATGGTTCAATTAATTGAGTATGGTTTAGCACCATCTAAAGCGTTTGATATCATGGAATTTGTGAGAAAGGGCAAACCTATTACGCAAAAGAGTCAATGGCTTCAATATGCCGAAGAGATGCGAAGAAATAAAGTGCCTGAATGGTATATTTGGAGCTGTAGTAAGATTAAATATATGTTTCCAAAAGCCCATGCGGCAGCTTATGTATTAAGCGCTGTAAGAATCGCTTGGTTTAAAGTATATTCACCACTCTTATTCTATAGTGCATTCTTTTCAAAACGCGCAACACAATTTGAACATGATATTTTAACAAGTTCAGTCAATGCGGTTAGAAATCGTATTAAAGAACTGGAAACGATTAATATAAAACAATTAACCGTTAAAGAAGAAGATTTATTAACCATGTATTATGTAGCATTTGAAATGCTCAAACGTGGATTTAAATTTTTACCAGTGGACATTAATAAGTCCGCTGCTAAAGACTTTGTTATGGAAGGAAACGGTTTGAGATTACCCTTTGTCAGCATCGATGGCTTAGGAGAAAATGCAGCTTATTCAATCGTTGAAGAACGTAATAAGAAACCATTTCGTTCTAAAGAAGACGTACGTGAAAGAGCCAAGATAAATAAAACTGTATTTGATATCATGGAAAAGAATGGTTCATTTGCAGCTTTAGAGGAACAAACAGACATATTTGAACAAGGTTTGTTTGCACTTTAGCAAATTTAAGATATAATATCTAGTAAGGGAGTGATTAATATGCAAAATACTAATCGCATATTTAATAAAATAAACGAAGAAAAACAGTATGAAGCCATACAGTATGGCGCAAGTTACGTAGGAATTTCAATTAAAACATTCATTTTCTTAGCCCTATTATTTGTAGGTGCTATTGGATCGTATGCATTATTACAAAATTATCCTAATATTTATGTTGGTGTATTAATTGGCTCATTTATTACAGCGTTTATCTCTGTAATGGTTGCCTCATTTTCTCCAAAGTTAGCCGGACCATTTGGTATGTTATATTCACTAAGTGAAGGTGTCGTCTTAGGCTTAGTTACGCTGGTCTATTCAGCAGCCTTTCCAGATTTCAATATTGTTGGTTTGGCAGCATTAATAACCATAGGGATATTTGCCGGCATGCTAACTTTATATTCCACAAAACTGATTGTTGTAACATCAAGATTTAGAAGGATTATGATGGGGGCATCATTTGGTTTACTATTTAGTATCCTAATCGTTTCAATTGTTGGAATGTTTGATGGTGGCCAACTATATTATGTACTATTTGGAGACGTCAATAGCCCATTGGTATTATTTATTTCATTATTATTTATCGCATATGGCTCATTTGTCTTAGTTATGCACTTTGATGAAGCTAAACAAATAGTAAGCGGTGGCGCAGATAAAAAATATGAATGGATGGTAAGTTTAGGCTTAATCGTTTCAACGGTATATATATTCTTACAAGTATTAAGGTTATTAGCAATTTTATTATCAAGAAGAGATTAAATATTCAATCATAAGGACATAGTATGTAAAATATGTTTGGTTATAGAGAGACTTTGGCCGGTGAAAAAAGTTACCAAACATTACAGAATTCACCCTTTAGAAGACGCTAATCACGTCCGTATATTACTGCGTTAAAGTATATTGAGTGCTAGATATCTATCTAGAACTAAGGTGGTACCACGATTATTCGTCCTTAGATTTTTTCTAGGGACTTTTTTTATAAAAAAAAGGAGTATTTATGCAAGACAAATTAGAACAGTTGGTTATCCAAACCAAAGAAAACTTAAAAAGCATTAAAGATGAAAACGAACTTTCGGTATTAAGAAGTTCTGTTTTAGGTAAAAAAAGTGACCTATCGAATTTAATGGTGACGCTTAAAGGATTACCTAACGAAGAAAAACCACTAATGGGTAAACTTATTAATCAAACTAAAATTCAACTTGAGCAAATGTTTGATGAGAAAAAAGATCAATTAGAAGACCTTAAATTAGCTAAAAAATTAAAAGAGGAATCAATTGATGTTACATTACCGGGGGTAACACTGCCTGTTGGTTCAGCCCATTTATTACAACAAGTTATTGAAGATTTCGAAACCTTCTTTATTGGGTTAGGGTTTGAGATTAAAGATGGGCCTGAAGTTGAAACGGATCATTACAACTTTGAAATGTTGAACTTAGAACAAGGACATCCTGCAAGAGGGATGCAAGATTCGTTTTATGTGGATCCAACTAATTTATTAAGAACCCACACTTCCCCAGTTCAAGCCAGAACAATGTTAGAAAGTAACGGAAAACCAATCAAGATTATTTGTCCAGGAAAGGTCTACCGCAGAGACCATGATGATCAATACCATAGCCATCAATTTATGCAAATTGAAGGGTTGGTTATTGGTAAAGATATTACTATGGCTGACTTAAAAGGTACTTTATTGACAATGATTAAACACTATTTCGGGGACGATAAAACCATCCGTTTAAGACCATCATATTTCCCTTTTACTGAACCTTCAGTTGAAGTTGACGTTTTTGATGGGGAAAAATATATTGAAATTTTAGGTGCAGGTATGGTTCATCCAAACGTGCTTAGAATGGGTGGTTATAACCCTGATGAGGTTCAAGGATTTGCATTTGGGGTTGGGGTTGAAAGAATGGCGATGTTGAAATATGAAGTTGATGATATTCGCCTATTTTATGCCAACGATGTTCGTTTTTTAAATCAATTTAAAGGAGGGAGAAAGTAATGAAAATCTCTACTCATATGTTAAAAAAGTATGTAAGTGTACCAGATAATGATAAATTATATGAACTTACAAACCAATATATTACCGAAGTTGAATCTTTAACACCACTTTTAGAGGTGGATAATCTAGTTGTAGGTTACGTTAAAGAACGTATAAAACATGAAAACAGTGATCACTTAAGTGTATGTCAAGTGGATATTGGAGATAAAGTTGAACAAATAGTTTGTGGGGCACCAAACGTTAAAGCGGGACAATATGTTGTTGTGGCAAAGGTTGGGGCTGTTTTACCAGGCAATTTTGAAATTAAGGAAGCAACTATTAGAGGTGTTGAATCGCGTGGAATGATTTGTTCACTTCAAGAATTGGGAATTGATTCTAAAAATATCGCTGAGGAATATAAAGAGGGTATTTACTTCTTTGATTATGAACCAAAAATTGGTTCGAATGCTGTTGAAGCCTTAAATTATAACCAATCAACTTTAGAATTATCATTAACACCAAATCGTTCAGATTTATTAAGTGTTTTAGGATTTGCGTATGATTTAGGTGCGGTTTTAAATGAAAAAATCGGAAATATCGAACCTGAGTTTGAAGAACTTGGACCTGAAAATCCACTTCAAGTTAAAATTTTAGATGATGGATGTAAGAGATATTATGCTAGATATTTAGATAATATTAAGGTAGGACCTTCACCAATGTGGCTTCAAGCCGATTTAATTGCCTCAGGCTTAAGACCTATAAATAATGTGGTTGACGTTACAAATTATGTATTATTAGAACTTGGAACGCCACTACATGCCTTTGATGCGGATAAATTTGGTTCTTATGAAATTGTAGTTAAACCTGCAACTGATTTATATGAAGCAATTACACTAGATGAGCAAGTTAGAATTTTGAGGTCTAATGATATAACAATTACCAATGGGCGAGTTCCTAAAGCGATTGGTGGTGTGATGGGTTTACTCAATAGTGCTGTTGATCAAAATACTACAAAAATTATATTAGAGGCAGCTTGGTTTGAACCATTAAGAATTAAAGAAACCTCTTCAAGATTGAAATTAGAAAGTGATTCTAGTTTAAGATTTGAAAAAGGTGTAGATGAAATTCGTGTTAGAACAGCTTTAAATAGAGCGGCTGAATTATTGATTCAAATTGCTGGAGCAAGAGTTTATAAGAATATTAGCTTTGCTGGGCAACCATTTGATAAACCCACCATTATAAAAATTACAGCCACTGACGTGAACAAATTACTAGGTACGACACTTTCGGACGCTGATATTAAATCAATTTTAAAACGTCTAAACATTATTGAAACAAAAGTTAATAACTACTTAATCCCTAGTTATCGCAGAGATTTAGTAATTAAAGAAGATTTGATTGAAGAAATTGGTAGAATTTATGGGTACAATAATTTAGAAACAAAAGTCCCTAAAGGTTCCGGGTTAGGACAATATTCTAAGAGACAATACTTAATTAAAGAAATTAGAAGTCATTTAAGAAATATGGGACTTAATGAAGTTATTACGTACTCATTAATTAAGAATGAAGGTATAAATTTATATACATTGAATCAAAAGACTCCAATTGAAGTACTTCATCCAATAAATGATGATAGGACCGTACTAAGACAAAGTATAACCAATGAATTAGTCGCAAACGTACAATATCATATCGCAAGGCAAATTGATGATTTAAGATTATTTGAAATTGGTAGAGTATATGCTAAGGAAGAAGAAGTAACGAATTTATCGGTGATAATAAATGGGAATTATATCAACAGTTCATTCCTAAAAAATGATTTACAAAGTAGTTATTACGTTATTAAAGGTATTTTAGAAAACATACTTTCAAAATATAATATTAACGCTATTTATTTAAAAGAATCTTCTGTTGAAGGGTACCATCCTGGTGTTTGTGCTAAAGT
>CAYJBF010000019.1:0-13657 GCA_964368415.1 uncultured Acholeplasmataceae bacterium
TTTATACTTTTCTGGCATAAAGGAAAAAACACCCTATCTGCCAAACAAAAAAAGGCCTGATACGATTGTATCAAACCTATTCTATCAACTTGGTGTGGACGATGAGATTTGAACTCACATGAATAATCACATGCGTCTGAGACATGCGCGTCTACCAATTCCGCCACGTCCACATTACCAACAACTAGATGGTTGTTGGTGTTGTATTATCTTTAATCATTTGGTTAACAAGGTTAAAGACATAATCACCTATTTCTGTTGTAGTCATATCTTTATAATCAGATTCATAAAGTGGTTTTCCAATAATAACTTTAACTTTAGTTATTCTTTTCGGATGATTAAATTGGATGAATCTAGCACCAGTAAGTGCAATTGGAACAATTGGAACGCGAGCTTTAGTTGCCAGTTTATAAGCACCAGGTTTAACATCAATCATTAAACTAGTCTCTCTAGATTTAATGCCACCTTCAGGAAAAATTGCCATAGATAGGCCTTGTTCAATTAATTTGACGCCAACTAAAATCTCTTTAATTGCATCGCGATCATTTTGTCTATTAATATTAATACAGCCAAAACTGCGCATCCATCCACTTAATACAGGATATCTAAATAAAGATGATTTAGCAGCAAACCCCATTGGAGTTCGTAAGGCTGAAACCACAATTAACGGGTCCATATTGCTTTTATGATTTCCAAACACAACATAATTTGTATTTTTAGGTAAGTTCTCTTTACCAATCACTTCAGTAATTTTGACTCTTACTAATAAATGTCTTACAAAATCACTCATATGACGAATATACCAATGTTTAGCCTTACCATTAACTTTGGTTTTTTTTGCAAAAGGTAATCCAATAATTAGCGTTAATAAGAGTAAGATGGTTGTTATTAAAAAACCAATAATAATCCATAAAGGGATAAACCAATAAGATAATTCAGTAAAAAGGGTTAAAACAGTTGAGATACTAATCCAAACTAAGAAGTATAGAAATGTAATCATTATTTTCTGCCATAAACCATGAATTTTAAGTCTTCATCGGTTCCTTCTGTTTCGCTGATGACTTGATAATCATTAACAAGGTCAAACTCTGGAAAATATACATTCCCTTTATGAGGTTTTAAGATCCAAGTAATATAAAGTCTATCAGCATAAGGTAAGGCTAATTTGTAAATAGTTCTTCCGCCAATTACCCATAGCTCTTCTTTGTAGTTCTTTAAAAATGAATCTATATCTTTAACTACTTCACAACCTTCAAATGTTCTATCGGTGATAGTTGCAACGAAGATTTTTTTAAAAGGAAGGTCTCTATTTTTATAATACCCTTTTAATGAATCATAGGTGTTATCACCCATTAATACAGTATGATGACGCGTCATGTTTTTAAAATATTGTAAATCTTCAGGGTAACGCCATGGTAATTTATTGTCTTTACCAATGAGCCAGTTAATATCCATTGCCCATATTAAATTAATCATACTGCGACGGCCCCTTTAATCCCTTTATGCGGGTTATACTCAGTTAATTCAAAATCTTCAAACTTGAAATCTAATATATTTTTAATTTTAGGATTTAAAGTCATTTTAGGTAATTTTCTAGGTTCTCTAGATAATTGTAAATTAATTTGTTCAACGTGGTTATCATAAATATGGGCATCGCCTAATGTATGAATAAATTCATAGGGTTCAAGGTTTGTAACTTGAGCAACCATCATTAATAATAAGGCATAACTCGCAATATTAAATGGTACACCTAAAAAGATATCCGCACTTCTCTGATAAAGTTGTAAGGATAACTTCCCGTCATTCACATAAAAATGAAACATCATATGACAAGGTGGTAGTGCCATGTCTTTAATCTCAGCAGGATTCCACGCATTGACAATTAATCTTCTAGATGTTGGATTTGTTTTGATTTCTTCTATAACATTTAGTAGTTGATCTATACCATTAAAATTACGCCATTGTTTACCATAAACGGGACCTAAATCACCATGCTTTTTTGCAAATACTTCATCTTCTTTTATTTTTTGAACAAAATCTTCTAAGGTTTCGCCTTGAAAATCTGGTGATTTTTTAAATATTTCATAGGGCCATTCGTTCCATATTTTCACGTCATTATCAACTAAATACTTAATATTGGTGTCGCCACTCACAAACCATAATAGTTCATGTAAAATCGCCCTTAAATAAACACGTTTAGTCGTTAAAAGAGGGAAGCCATCTTCTAAATTATAACGTGCTTGATAGCCAAATAATGAAGTTGTTCCTGTCCCAGTTCTATCATCTTTATGTGTGCCATTTTCTAGGACATGTCGGCACAAATCTAAGTATTGTTTCATTTTGCTAGTTCGTATAATGCTTCTGCATATATCGCTACAGATTTTAGTAAATCTTCTACTTCAATATATTCATTCTTTTGGTGAATATAAGAAGGTTTACCTGGGAAGTGTGGACCAAAAGCAACACTGTTCTTCATTGCTCTAGCGTAAGTTCCACCGCCGGTTGTTAATGGTTTTGCATCAACATCACCAGAATGTTTTTTATAAATATCTAAAAGAGTTGTGACTAATTTGTCTTTAGGATTAACATAAAGTCTCTTTTGGTGACTTCTTAGTTCAACCGTTGCACCAAGTGATTCAAATGCTAATTTAAAGCGGTTAATGAAATCGTCAGCTTCTACACCATTCGGGTATCTAGGATTTAATGTGATTTCATAAGTTCCATTATCATAATTGAAAATACCCGCATTAATGGTTACTTTTCCGGTTTCTTCATCTTCATGATCAACCCCGATTTTTTCGCCGTGTAAATCATCTAATAAATATAAATTAATTAGATCGATGAAGGCATTATTTAAACCAACTTCATTAAAGAAATCGACTAATAAAAATGCAGCGTTAATACCTTCTTCAGGTGTTGAACCATGAGCACTCTTTCCTTCTACTGTAATATGAAGCTGGTTATTAATAATTTCTGCTTTACCATCATAGTTATTTGTATCTAGAAAGTCTGAGAAACTTTCTAATAAACTAACATCTTCTAATATTGCTGTTGCACTTTCTGGTACCATATTATCTCTTAAACCAGCATTAAACTTAATTAAACCTTCTGGTTCAACTTGATCTTTAATGGATATTCTTAAAATTCCTTTTTCTGCATAGGTTAATGGAAACTCTGCATCAGGAACAAACCCAAGAATTGGTTGTTCAGGGAAATTGTTAAAGTAATATTTAACCCCACGCCAAGCCGTTTCTTCATCTGTTCCAAGAATTAATTTAATACGTTTTGATAATGGTAAATTCAATTCTTTTACAATCTTCATTGCATAATAAGCAGCCATGGTAGGACCTTTATCGTCCTCAGCCCCTCGTGCATATAATTTACCGTCATGAATTTCCGCACCATATGGTGGATATAGCCACCCTGAACCGGCAGGCACGACGTCTAAATGACCAATCATTCCGATATAGTCATCCTCATTACCTAATTCAATATGACCCGCATAACCATCCGCATTTAACACTTTAAATCCATCTTTCTTACCTAAGTTTAACATGAATTCTAAGGCGTCATTGATTCCAGGCCCAAAAGGGGTCTTACTCTTCGGATCATAAGCAGTCAATTCGCTATTAATCTTTAATAGAGCGATTGTATCCCTTAAAATATCGTCTTTTCTTTTTAAGACTTCATTTTTAAAATCTATTTTCATAATTATCAACTCCTTGGTCTATTATATCAATATTTAGTGTTTTAAACAACCAGAAAACCCATAAAAAAGATACCTATAAACAGGTATCTTCTTCCGACATGGTGGCTTCTTTTTTACCACTTGATAGATAACTTACACGTTCCCCAATTACTTCTAAGGTGTAATAATCCTTCTCTTGATGCATTACATGACGAGTTTGGAGTCTAGCCCTTACTGCCACAAGAGTCCCTTTTGTACAATATTTATTTAATGATTCTGCTAAACCTTGCCAAAGGGTAATGGTAATAAAATCTGTTTCATAAGTGCCATCTACATTCTTAAAGCTGCGTTGAACTGCTAGCCTCATATCAGAAACTTTTTTACCATCTTCTAATACTTTAATAACCGGGTCTGAGGTAAGTCTACCTATCAAAATTACTTGATTTAACATACTGCCTCCTTTAAGAACCATTATAACCATAATATCTCTTTTTACATAATCACTAAAATTCGGGTTATTAGGCTTTAAATATGATGTTTATATAAAAAAAGTGATTCTGGTCTAGAATCACTCTTTTTAAAATGTAACTTATTCATATTTTTGGTAAAACTGTAGTGTTTTAGGCTTTTTTAGGCATAATTGTATAGGTAGTGATTTGTGCCTTTTTAATTTGTTTAGCAATGTCTAAAATATCTTTTGAAGTAATTGATTCAATGATATTAGGCATATCGAACATAGAAACGCCATAAGATAAATAACTTTGGAAACCTAAGTTTAAACTTTCTAGTGAGTTTAGCGATGAAATAAAGTCACCTAAGGTTGCCTTTTTATGTCTTTCTAGTTCTTCTTCATTTACCTTTTTACGTTTTACATTAATTAACATATTGGTTAACACTTCTTTAAGTTCTTCAGGATTAGAAGTTTCAGAAGTGATAAGTAAAGCTAACATACCCGGTAATTCAATTGGGGCACTGTCATAAGAACCGTTAATTAAGTTTTTCTTAAGTAATGTTTGATAGTTATCACTAGATTGTGAGAAATATAACCCTAACATTAAGCTTAAGGCAAGTTCTTGTTTTAAACGTTCCGCTGGATTTGTTTTAGGGTCTAGTTTAACCCCTAAACCAACTTGAGGCATATTAATGCTCATTTCAATGGTTGTTTCTGAACTAACAATTTTCTTTGGTTCGTTTGGTAAGAAACGTTGAACTGGATTTGAGCGTGTAAAGCCTTTTTTATCTTGGTTTTCTTTTATCAGTTGATAGAAACGTTCATAATCAAAGTTACCAACGACTGTAAGCCTCATATTACTTGGATGATAGAAAGTTTCATACGCTTGATAAAGTTTAGTATGGGTTATTTTCTTTAAAGATTCTTCGGTTCCAATAATTTCAGTATTAATCGGATGGTTTTTATAAAGATTGGCTAAGATACCATACATCATTCTTTGAGATGGATAGTCCTTGTACATTAGAAGTTCTTCTAAGATAATACCTTGTTCTTTTTCTACACTTGCTTTTGTGAAGTAAGGGATTTGAACAAAGTCTAATAAATACACTAAGGCTTCTTCGATATTGGAAGTACCACTAAATAGATAAACCGTCTTGTCAAACGATGTAAAAGCATTGGCTTTAACACCAAAAGCACTTAATTTTTCAAAGGCATCGGTATTGTCTGGCATCGCAAACAGTTTATGTTCTAAGAAGTGAGCAATTCCTGCGGGTTGTGTTACTTTTCTATTTTTACCAATAGGAATAAAACTTTGGTCTAAGGAACCGTAATTGGTCGAAAATGTTACAAATGTTTTATGAAATTCTGGTTTTGGAATTAGATACACATCTAACCCGTTATCTAAGATATCATGATAAACATGTTCATTGAATTTTTCATTAAAAGTGTATGTCATTATTTAACCTCCGGTGCAAGTATATATAAAGTATCTTTTTGTAATTTTTGAGCTACTTCTAATACTTCCTTAGGGGTAACTTTGCTAACGCGTTCTATTTGTTCGTCTAGGGTCAACTTATTGTCTAATAAAACTTGAAGATAAAGACTTGATAATGAGGCACCCTGTGAATCTTGAGATTCTTTTAGTTGATTTATGATGGCATCTTTTGACAAGCTTAATTCATCTTCTGACAATAGGTTCGTTTGTAAGTCTAGAACTTGTTCATCAATGACTTTTAAAGCCAAATCAACTCTTTGTTTGTCAATACCGGCATAAATATATAAAAATCCTTTAAAGGGATCGAATCTTGAGGCAATATAATAACATAAAGAATGTTTTTCTCTAACATTTAAAAATAGTTTAGAATGTACACCACCACCAAGTGCTGTATTAAACAGTAAGGCAGAGATTTGGTCTGGTTCTTTATAACGAACAGGGAATCTATAACCAATATTAACTTTAGATTGACTAATGGTATCAAAATCGGTTTTATTTTTAAGCGCTTCAACTTTTTTATCTTCATAATCGATTAAAGTTAAGTTTTTAAGTTTTCTAGGTGTAAAATATTTTGAAACCACTTCTAGTAATGAATCATCAACTTGACCGCTTACAACAACATCGATATCATTGTTTTTTAAACATTGTTTATAATATTTATTTAAATCTTCAAATGTAATGGGTTCAACATCATCTTTTTTACCACTGGTTCTTATAGCAAAAGTTTCGTTTTCGAACATGGTTTCGATCATGTTTGAAAGGGCAAAGCTTGTTTTGTCATTTTCAAAAGAAGCTATTTTTTCTAATAGTAGTCTTTTTTCAAGATCAAATTCTTTTTTAGGTAAATTCTTATGACCGTATACCACTTCATGTAAGATTTCTAAAGCTTCCTCAAAAACAGGTTCAGCCGTAAAAGACTGATTAATAAAGGAAATTGAGAAATCCATGATAGAGACCAAACCAAGTTTAGTCGTTCTTACATTTAAAGTCGCCCCGTATAAAGCTTCTAAAGCTTCGGTTAAGGTTTTTCTTGTTTTATATTTGTTGGTACTTGCACTCATTAAATTAGGCAGTAGTGCACGAAGGCCAACATTGTCTTTAGTAATTTTTTCTTTAAATCTGATACTGATGATGGTTGTTTTAAATTTATTAGTAGGTTGAACAATCATTAGATAACCTCTAAGGCAATTTCCATCATTTTAGTGAAGGATTTTTGTCTTTCTTCAGAGGAGGTTACTTCGTGGGTTACTAAAGAGTCAGAAATGGTTAATAAGCAAGCTGCTTTTTTACCAGACACTTTAGCATTCGCAAATAACGCAAATGATTCCATTTCAACGCACATACAACCATGTTCATCATACATTTTTTGATGGATTGAACCTTGTGGGTGGTAGAATACATCACTAGAATGAATGATTCCTTTATGAAGTGGTATGTTTAACTTCTTAGCAGCATCCACTAATGAATCATTTAACGATTTTGAGGCTTCTAATACGTGTGAATCCCCTAAACCTAATACTTCTGCAAAACTAGACTCACTATAGGCAGATGTCGCCAATACAACATCATATAGTTTTAATCTATCTGTATAAGCCCCAGCGGAACCTACTCTAATAATTTTTTCTACATCATAGAAGTTATATAGTTCATATGAATAAATACCAATCGATGGCATACCCATACCTGAACCCATAACAGTAACTTTTTTTCCTTTATAATAACCGGTATAACCAAACATATTTCTGACACTGTTAATTTGTTCAATATCAGTTAAATACGTTTCTGCGATAAATTTTGCTCTTAGTGGATCACCAGGCATTAAGACAGTTTTAGCGATTTTAGATTTATCGGCTAAACTAATATGAGGTGTTGGAATCATGATTGTTCTCCTTTTCTTGTTTAACTATTTGTATGCCGCTAGAAGCCCCAATTCTCGTTGCTCCAGCTTCAATCATTTTAATTGCATCTTCATAAGTTCTAACGCCACCAGAGGCTTTAACACCCATATCAGGACCTACTGTTTGACGCATTAGTCTTATATCTTCTACTGTAGCGCCACCTTTAGAAAACCCAGTTGAAGTTTTCACAAAGTCGGCACCGGCTTTTTTAGCCATTAAACAGGCTCTAACTTTTTCATCATCTGTTAGATTTGATGTTTCAATAATAACCTTTAAAGTTTTATTTTTAATCAAATCTTTTAATGCCTTAATTTCTTCATAAACAAGTTCATCTTGATTATTTTTAAGGGCATTTTGGTTTATCACCATGTCAAATTCATCGGCTCCATTTTCTAAGGCTTCCTTACATTCAGCAAGCTTAATGTCTAATGAATGTGTACCGGCTGGAAAACCAATTACTGTACATGTTAGTACATTACTATGCTTTAGTAACTGATGTACATAAGATACATAAATTGGGTCAACACAGACACTTTGAAAATCATAAACAATAGCTTCATCGACTAATTTGTTGATGTCATTAAGGGTAACGGTTGGGCCCAATTTAGTATGGTCAATCATTTTATTTAGTTTCATTTTTTTTACTCCTTTGGTATTTGGTTAAGTAGTACAATTGTACAACTATTAAGGCACTATTAATCGCCAGTATTGACACACTCTTAATCAAGATGCCATATGTAACAAATAGTGCTGCCCCAAAGATATTGACAAATCTTATCTTAATTTCGCCTTTCATTAAAAACGATCCTAAGACGAACAGACCAGCTAAAATGCCAACAATTTCTTCAGGTCTAAATAACTCAATTACATTAAAATAAATCATTCATTTCTCCTTATATATCGATGACTTGACTTAAATCAATTCTGATTAAAGTACTTCGCACCTTTGTGAATTTGGCCTTTTTTAAAGCCTTATTTACTTTTTTAGTTTGTTTTGGGTCAATGACTTTGGTATTTTCAATAAACCCTGGAACATTGGATGTATACTTTTCTATTTTAGCCATAACTTCATCGTAAGGCAAAATAGAGGTCTCTAAACCACTTCTATAATAAATATAGTCAACATGGGGTGGAAATAATGTTCTTGTATTTTCTGCCCATTCCATCGTGAAATGCACCTTTTCATCTTCATCCACCACAACAAAATAGTTTGGAACATACACATCTTGTTCTTTATAGTAACGGTGTAAATCATACTGTTCATTCACATATTTTAAGCATTCGTTTAATTTGGTTTGTGGGAATGAATAGTAGTTGTCTAGTTGATAAGAAAACTTGTCTTTATAATTTTGTTTTGCAATCTCAAACCCGCGACTGACAACCTCAAACCTAAACGGCATAACGTCTTCGTATAATGAGTTATATGTAGAAAAGTTAAACTCTTTACAAAGTTTTTGTGTTATTTCAAATATGATATTTGATGAATATGTTGGGGTTAAAAGGGGGACTTCTAACCTAAAGTTGACATCCAAAAAATGCGGATCTAATTTATAGATATCTTGAACAGTTGAACGTCTAGATACCACAAAATCAGCACTACTTTTTAATATGGGGTGTCTGTATGCAATTCTTAATTCACTAGAAGTTTCATCGGCATCAATCACTTCTGCCTCAGGAACATCATTAAAAAACGATAATAATCGTTCATAATCAAATTGTCTTGTTTTCTCTTTAAAAAAATGGAGAATAAAAACGTCCATGTGCCATCACCTACTTACTTAATTTTACCACATAGTACCATTTCATTCAATTCAGTTTTAGTATTTAACTTATTTGTAATATTTAAATTTGATCGTGATTCGATAATTGGGGTAATCGAAATATAACCATGATGGAATGCGTACACATCACTATTTTCATTTTCAGGTAAATTAACTGGTTTATAAGCCGATGTATAGGTGGCCTCACCAACCTTGTCATAAACCGCTTCATGGTAATGCTTACCTTGAACAGTAAAATGAATCCCCAAAGGTTTATTAAATCTAGATGCGGGGTAATTTATATTTAGCAAGTACTCATTTGACAGCATATCGTTATCAATTAAATGTTTAATAATTTTAGTTGTATAAGTTTCTGCCATTGGGTAATTTAAATGTGGACTGGATAAAGCAACTGCTTTTAAACCGAAAAGAAGGGCTTCTGATGCAGCCCCTACTGTTCCACTATGTAGGATATCTGAGCCGATATTAGGGCCTCTGTTTATACCAGAGACCACTAAATCGAATTGAATATCTTTATGTAACATTAAAGCCATTCTTGTACAATCTGCAGGTGAACCTGTCGTTGATAAAGCACTTTTAGCCCCATATAAGTTTCCATAATCTTTTACTTCAATAGGTGTTCTTAAAGAGAGTGCTTGAGACTTACCACTTTGGTGGTATTCTGGCGCAACGATATAAACGTCACCCAAAGGTTTAACAGCTTCAACTAATATTTGTAACCCTTTTTCTGTAATACCATCATCATTAACGACTAGTATATTCATCTAATTCCTCCAATACACTTTCACATCTTGGACAAACATGTTCTTCATTAACTTCATCCACGTAGTTCCAGCATCTTTCGCACTTATGCCCAATAGATGGTTGTGCCGTTACTTCTAATTCATCCGCAATTTCATAATGAATATGCGATACCATCAATACTTGAACCAAATTAGTGTCAAGGGCATCAATTTTATCTTTCATTGCTTTTGGTAGTTTTATTAATAGATCTGCTTCTAAGCTCTTCCCAATTACACGATCTTTACGAAGTTGTTCAAGCGTTAGTAAGACGGCATCTCTAACGGTATAGAACGCATCAAAGTTTTCCATCAAGTTTCCTACTTCATACTGAATGACCTCATCAAAACGTTCTAAATATACATCTTCTTTATGTTCAAATGGTAAGAACCAGTATGCCTCACTGGTTGTGTGTGGAATAATTGGGTTTAATAGTTTTAATAAAGTCATTAAATGATGGTAAACAACAGTTTGTGTCCCTCTTCTAATTGCTGAATTAGCTGCTTCAATATATAAAATATCTTTTGAGTAATCTAGATAATATGCAGACAAATTATTCGTAACATAGTTTGTGATTAAACGGTTAACTGTATCAAATCGGTAGTCTTCATAAGCTTCATAAACATCTTTCTTTAAAGTTTCAAGTTTCACTAACATGACCTGATCAAGTTTTCTTAAGTCTTCAAATTTTACTAAGTTTACGGTTGGCTCAAAATCATAGAGGTTCGATAACATGTATTTAAATGTGTTACGAATCTTTCTATATGTTTCTGAGGATTGCTTAATCATCTCATCCCCAATTCTAACATCACTACTATAATCAACACTAGACACCCATAATCTTAAGATATCGGCACCATGTAATTTAATTATCTTATTTGGATCAATGGTATTACCAAGTGATTTTGACATGGCTCTACCTTTTTCATCTAACACAAAGCCATGAGATATAACTGTTTTATAAGGTGATTCACCCGTTACAGCGACCCCTGTAGTTAAACTTGAGTTAAACCAACCACGGTATTGGTCAGAGCCTTCTGCATATAAATCAGCAGGGTAAGGTAAGCCTCTTCTTTCTAATAAACGGTGTGAAGAACCTGAGTCAAACCAAACGTCCATGGTGTCTGTTTCTTTTTTAAATAAGTTATTTGGGCTACCTGGATGGGTATAACCTTTTGGTAAAAGGTCATTGGCATCATATTTATACCATGCATTTGAACCTTCTTTTTCAAATATTTTTGCGACATGGTCAATGAGTTCTGGGTCAATGATGGTTGAGCCATCTTCTGCATAAAACACAGGAATTGGCACGCCCCATACTCTTTGACGCGAAATACACCAATCGCCTCTTCCCTCAATCATATTGTGAATTCTTAGTTCACCCCATTTTTGAACCCATTTTACGTTTTTCACTTCGTTTAATAATTGTTCTCTTAATGAGTCAATTGACGCAAACCACTGTGGGGTTGCTCTAAAGATGACTGGCTTTTTCGTACGCCAGTCATGTGGGTAGCTATGAACAAAATAAGACACATGAAGCAGTGTCCCTAATTCTTGTAAACGGTCAATAATTTTAGGGTTCGCTGATTCATAATATAAACCTTCAAATTCACCGGCTTCGCTTGTAAATACCCCTCTATCATCTACAGGGACTAAAATATCTAAATTATATTTATTTCCAACAAAATAGTCATCTTCCCCGTGTCCTGGAGCGGTGTGAACTAAGCCAGTTCCATCAGTATCGGTAACGTGATCACCTAAAATAGTTGGTAGTATTTTGTTATTTAATGGGTGTAAATACATATTAAATTCTAATTCAGAACCTGTAAATGTTTTAAGTACTTTATGTTGTTCAAAACCTAAGACCTCAACCACTTTATTTAAAAGAGATTCAGCAACCACATATTGCTTACCGTTAGTTTCAAATAAAACATAATTCATTCTTGGGTTTGCACTTATTGCTAAGTTAGCAGGCAGTGTCCAAGGGGTTGTTGTCCAAATAATTAAATGTGCCCCTTTAAATGAACCTTCAACCACCTCAAACGAAACGTAAATTGAAGGAGATTTAACATCCTGGTATTCGATTTCAGCTTCTGCCAGCGCTGATTCACTCGATGGTGACCAGTAGACTGGCTTTAATCCTTTATAAATTAGACCTTTTTCCACCATCTTTGAAAATACCCGTAACTGGTCAGCTTCAAAGGTGGGTTGCAAAGTAATATATGGTTCATCCCATTCGCCTAAGATACCTAGTCTTTTAAATTGACCTTTTTGATTTTCTACTTGTTCCATTGCATATTGTTCACAAAGTTCTCTAAAAGCTAAAGTATCGAGTTCTTTTCTGTTAACACCTTTTTTAGCAATGGCGGTTTCAATTGGCAACCCATGAGTATCCCAACCTGGGATATAAGGGGTATAAAAACCACTTAATGTTTTATAGCGCAAAATAAAATCCTTAATAATTTTATTAAGTGCGTGTCCTATATGAATTGCTCCGTTTGCGTAAGGTGGCCCATCATGTAGAATGAATGGTTTACCATCCTTGTTCAGTTCAAGCGTCTTCTTGTATAAATCAATTTTTTCCCATTTTTCTTGGAATTCAGTTTCCCTAATACCAAGGTTCCCTCGCATTGGGAAATCAGTTTGAGGTAATAATAGTGTGTCTTTTAGTTCCATATATAATCCTTTCTATAAAAAAAACGCCATTAGAGAAATCTCTAAGGGCGATTGACCGCGGTACCACCTTAGTTCCGTAAAACTTACGGCACTTATTTTAGTATGTTACTCAAGTGGTGATATAACAGTAGGCTTTATGTTAGGCTTACACCACCCCTAACTCGCTTTGATAAAAGTGTCTACTATTACGTGTCCCTATCAACGTAACGATTAAAATTTGATTCATTATAACATAATTAAATTATGAATAATAGGTTTTTGATTGTTTTATTCTTTATACTCATCAATAAAACGTTGTAAAGTACCATCTTTAAATTCTTGATTTCTCGCAAATAAGAATATTTTTTTGTTTATTTGTTCAATTCTACCATCGGCAGCAAAAATTACCCCTGATAAAAAAGCAACTATCTTATTAGACTGTTCTGCCGGAAGATTTTCGAAGTTAATCACAAGTGGTTTACCATTCACAAGCTCAGTCGCCAAATCAACGATATACTTATCTTCATCGTTATCGGCCTGTTCAAAGATGATTCTTTCAAAAGCACTCAAGATGGGTTGTGATTGATAATTGGGCAACTTAACATCTTCTTTTTTAAGTTTTGAGAATAAAGCCATGATGTTACTCCTTATTTGACTAATAAACGTCCAATTCTAACCATAGTTGCACCATTTTCAATCGCAATTTGATAATCATCTGACATTCCTATGGAGAGTTCAGGTAGTTTATAATATTTTTTTAGTAAGTTTACACGTTTAAATACTTCATCGGTTTTGGATAAGTTATTTTGTTTCCCCATCGCCATAAAACCTACTAATTCTATTTTATCATACTTTTTTAATTTTTGAATTAATTCATCTAAATATTCTTCATAGATACCTGTTTTTTTA
>CAYJBF010000020.1:0-12479 GCA_964368415.1 uncultured Acholeplasmataceae bacterium
TTAAAAGTGTAATGGTCTCATCTACTTCCCATTCCACCAAATATGCAGTTTTATTGTCGAATAGATTTTGACCATCATGCATATAAATAACTGGGTAGGTTTTAGTTGAATCTTTATCATATGATTTAGGCATCCAAACTCGGATAGTTCTTGATCGACCATCATGAAATTGCGGCATCAAAAAATTGTCAATTATATCAAGTTTTCCAACTACTGTTGATTTTCTTTCTTTGTTTATATTCATAATTTCATCACCTTTAATCGATAATAATATACCATAAACAGATAAACAATGATAAAATTTTTATAGGTGACAATGATTTTTTTTGATGAATCATGAGAATATTTGTTAAATTTTAACCTCTTATAAACATTCTAAAGGGGCTATAATATTTCCCTTTAGCCAACCAATTCCTGTTAAATTAATCCAAGAGATTGCGCTTTGGACTTATAACACTGGCCGTAGAAACTAAAAATAATACCTATTTATCACTTTCGATAAATAGGTATTATTTTAGTATTCATTATATTTTTTACTTTTTCCTTTTGATTTTTCAACTGGGTATTTTTTACCATTTTTCTCAATTTTATCTAACATGATTGATTCAACATCAAGGTTATACTTATCTGCAAGCATGTAAGCATAGAGTAAAACATCTGCAAGCTCATCTTTTATCCCTTGAAGCGATTTTTCTTTATTTTGCCACTGAAACTCTTCTAAAAGTTCAGCAGCTTCAATCACTAGAGATTTCGCAAGGTTTTCAGGGGTATGGAATTGTTCCCAATCCCGATCATGATTAAACTTTTTAATTGTTTCCATTAATTTTTTACTCATAACTAATCCTTTCTTAGAAATCCACCTCAATTTGATTGATAGCATCTGGTTCTTGGTAAGTAGCCTTATTTATCTTTTTAGATACTGGATATACATAAACAGGTCCTTCAAATGGCTTTAAGATTTCTGTTAGTTTGTTTGGATCTTTTATGGTTCTATCAAGCCAAACTCGTTCAGTTTCTTTCGTTAATATCACAGGCATTCTATCATGAATTTCTTTAATGGTATTATTAGCCTCTGTGGTTACTATTAAGACTGTATGTTCTTTTTGACCACTACTTGTGGTAATGGTATTCCAAATTCCCGCCATAGAAAACAATCCAGAATCTGTAATAATTCGCATAGGTTGTTTAGAGTCTTTCTGCCATTCATAAAAACCATCTGCAATAATAACACAGCGTTGATTCATCGCCGCAAATTTAAATGAAGGTTTCTCAAACAATGTTTCAGCCTTTGCATTAATAATATTAATTTTTTGATCTTTTGAAAAGGATGGTATAAATCCCCATTTTAGTAGTCCAATACGATGTTTCTTTCCATCATGGATAACAGAAATAATATCCGTCCCTGGGGCTACATTAAATTTAGGTACATCAAATTTCTCAATTTTATCAATTTCATAATTATTTTTCATGTAAGACTCTAGTTGTTCGTGAGAAACCGTAATGGTAAATCTTCCGCACATAGTATTACTTCCTTCTTTTAGGAAAAATAAATCATTAGATATATAGAAACTATTGCTGCAAAAACATCAATAACACCAAGTACTTTAGCTGCTTTACGATTAGATTGATTAGGATTATTGGATAATGATATAGCAATGATCCCTAGAATAATACCTGCAAAGAACAAACCAATGATGGCACATGTTATCGCACTGCTTTTTGTTTCAGCGTTTGTTGAAGTTGTTTGAGTATTTTGGTAGTAAGCTTGTTGATTTTGATCAAGTTTTTGTTTTCTTCCACAATAAGAACAATATTCTTGGGTGGTGGATAATTCAATTCCACAGTTTGTACAATAAGGCATAATAAGCTCCTTTTTTTAAAATTTATATATATGATTTTATCACATTTCCAATGTTTTAACAATGTAAGAAAAAGGCTATCTACTCGGATAGCCTATTTTCAAGTTCTTTAATTTTTTCTTTTAAAGTTGCAAGTTCATCTTTTAATGCTTCACACTCTGTTTTAGTGTCATAAATACGTTTCCCATCCACTGAGATGATTCTCATTGGATTACCTACAACAACACTATTAGGTGCCACACTTTGTTTAATCACACTAGACCCACCAACCACTGAGTTTTTACCTATGGTGATATCGCCAAATATCGTTGAATTCGCATATATTATTACATTATCTTCAATAGTTGGATGTCTTTTACCACTTGATTCAACTGAGTTTGACCCTAATGTAACATTATGAAAAATAACAACATTTTTACCTATTACGGCAGTCTGCCCTATGACAACACCTGCCCCATGGTCAATAAATAGACCTTCGCCTATTTTAGCCCCTGGATGAATATCTATATTGGTAAAAAACCTACCTAAATTAGAAATAAAACGCGCTAATCCAGTAAACTTTATTCGGTAAAAAAAGTGCGCTACCCGGTGCCACATCAAAGCGTGAATGCCAGGATAAGTTAAGAATATAGTTAATTTAGAAGGTGCGGATGGATCATTCTTTTTTGCTTGCCTGATGGTAGCCCTTAGTTGTTTAAAAAACATAATTAGCCAAATATCCCTGTAGAAAGATATCTTTCTCCACTATCAGGTAATACAACAACAATATTTTTGTCTTTATAGTGATCTTCTTGGGCGACTTTCACAGCTGCAGCCAAAGCTGCACCTGAAGAAATACCAACCAAAACGCCTTCGGTTTTGGCAACTAGTTTTGTCATTTGAATGGCTTCTTCGCTGGTGATAGGAATAATTCTATCCACCACTTTTAGATTCATAACCTCAGGAATAAACCCAGCCCCAATACCTTGAATTTTATGACTAGAATGTGTTCCACCAGCTAACACTTGAGATTCAAATGGTTCAACGGCGATAATTTCAACTTTTTCAAGTTTAGATTTTAAATACTCACCGACACCAGTAATCGTTCCGCCAGTACCAACCCCACTCACAAATGCTTGAATATCGCCTTCTAAGTCAGTAAATATTTCTATAGCGGTCGTTGCTTTATGGATTTTTGGATTAGCTGGATTTTTAAATTGTTGAGGAATGATGACATTTGGATCTTCATTTTTCATTTTTTCAGCTAAGGCAATTGAGCCTTTCATGCCTAATTTACCGTCAGTTAAAATTACCTCAGCACCTAAAGCTTCCATGGTTAAAATTCTTTCTTTACTCATGGTCTCAGGCATAATTAAGGTCAGCTTAATCCCTTTAGCAGCTGAGACAAACGCCAAACCAATCCCTGTGTTACCACTGGTCGGTTCAACTAAGCGTGTGTTTTCATTAATTAATCCACGCGCTTCAAGATCTTCTACCATTGCTTTTGCAATTCTATCTTTAACACTAGATAATGGATTATGTTTTTCTAATTTAGCAATAATATTACCTTTTAAGTTTAGTTCTTTTTTAAGTCTGTTTAATTGAACCATTGGTGTATTTCCAACAAGTTCTGTATAATTGTTTGCTATTTTCATAAATAAACCTCATTTCATATTAATTTTAAACAAAAATGTTGATAAATTCAAATGATATGAGTATTAATATTCCTTATTTATATAAAACAGACACGTTATTTATCATAGTCAACGTAGACTGATAACCACCACTTACAATATACCAAGCAATACTATCTAGTATAACGATACGGTCATTCATTGCAGCATCAGTCGAATTAACCAAAACATTATCTAATATGCCAATTGAAGGTTCTCCTCCAATGGCTTGAGATCTATCTACCACAAATATAATGTTTGGGTTAAGTGTTTTAATGTATTCAAAACTGATAGTATCACCGTGTGTATTCGCATCCCCATTCCCAAAGTTCATATCGGCTGGACTTATAGACAATTCGTTATGAATAAATGAAAATCTTGAACCCATACCATATCCTGTGACACTATCGCCATTAGTCATCACAATCAATGCTTTATAAGAAGTGTTTTGAACCAATGTTTTTAAATTGTTGGTTTTGATTTGTAAATCCGTAATTAACGGATCAAACATCGCTGAATTATCAAATATCTTTTTTAGATTGTTCATATTATGAATAACTGATTCTAAGTAATTTGTGTTGTCTATTTGAACATTTAATATTGCAACCCCACCAAGTTCAGTCTTTAATTTGTCATAAGCCCAAGCACTTCTGCTTGAAATAATAACTAAATCGGGATTAAAAATATCTAGATTATCAACATTTGGTTCAAATAGAGTACCTGCGTTAATAACACTGGCAACGTTATACTTTATTAAATAATTTGGTAAATTGGATTTAACAGCCGCAATTTGTTCAATCCCTAGTTTATCTAGTCCAATTGAATCAAAAATATCTAGGATTCCGTAATCAAAAACGGCAATCTTTTTTGGGTTTAGAGGTATTTTTTCTTCAATCATTTCTATTTTACTGTTTGAATCATCTCTATTACTTGCGTGTGTAATATTTTGTTTAATGGTTACTGTTTCAGTCTCATCATTGTTACCATCAATGATATTACATCCAGCTAGTACCGTGATTAAACCAATACTAAGAATTAATAAGATTAAGTTCTTCATATGCTTCATTTTCTCCTCTATAATAGATACAATATCTTTTCCCATTTACCCCAGCGATACAAAAATCATGATCATAAACCGTATCTAAAACTTCTTTTACCATAATATCGTTTGGTTTACCTTCAATATAAATCCTTCCGTCTTTCATTAAAATCATGTAGTCAGAAAACATGGAAGCGATATTAATATCATGCAATACAATCACAACTGTTTTACCTAGTTTTTTAACTAAATCTTGCAAGATTAACATCATCTCAACACTGTATTTCATATCCAAGTTATTTAACGGTTCATCTAATAACACATATTTCGTATCTTGAGCTACGACCATGGCGATATAAGCCCTTTGTCTTTGACCACCAGATAAGTGGTTGATGTTTTTATGTTCAATCGGTTTTAAGTTTAAAAACTGAATTGCCTCATCTATTTTTTCTTCATCTTCTTTGGTTAAAAAACCCTTTGAGTGTGGCCATCTGCCAAAACTAACCAGTTCTCTTACAGTTAAATTAACTTGTATTTGGTTGGTTTGTTTTAGTATCCCAAGCATTTTTGAATACGCATTTAGTTTAATTTTATGATGGGGTTCTTCATCTACGTAAACCGCCCCACTATCCGCTTCAATTAACCTTGAAATGACCCCTAATAAAGTTGATTTCCCCGCACCATTTGGACCAATTAAAGCCGTTACCATTCCTTCTTTAATATTAACGTTAATATCATCTAAAACGACTAATTCACCGTATTTTTTATTTATGTTTTTTATTTCAATCATGTTTTATCTCCTTTAATTAACATATAGATTAGATAAATGCCGCCAATCAAATTAATTATTACAACAAGTGAGGTATTAATTTGAAACAACTGAATCAAGTACTGACCCGCGACTAACAATAATACCGATAACAGGGATGTGAAAATTAGCAATGGTTTATGATAACTTTTCTTGAGGATTTCTCTTGAAATATTCACGGTTATTAATCCCAAAAACATTAATGAACCAACCAAAGCTGTTGAAACACTAATTAAAATCGCTATATAGATTAGATTTCGATTGGTTATTTTTACATAATTAACCCCTAAACTTTTCGCTTGGTCTTCTCCCAAGATCATTACATCTAAATATTTTAAATCTTTAACCATCAAATACAGTACCACCACCATAATTGGAATTGCGATGGTCCACAAGATGGTGGTGTTCATATTGGTTAGACTAGGCATGGTTCTTGAGGTAACGGTTAAAAAGGTGTCTGGATCCATAATCCTATTTAAAAACTGGGTCAAACTAGACATTAAAGTTCGCATCACCAGTCCAACAAGTAACAATAACCCAATATTGTTTTTACCTTTTCTAAGTATGGTACTATAAAGGAAAAAACTCACCAATACCATTAAACCCGCAGACAATATAAAATTTAGATAAGCATTAGATAAAATTGGACTAGAAAACCCAAACATCAACACCACCAACGTTTGACTTAAAATAAACGTAGAATCAAACCCAATAACACTCGGGGTTAGTATTCTGTTTTGGGTTAAAGTTTGAAACACTAAAGCTGTTAACCCCATGGTTATTCCAACCACAATCATTGCTGTTATTCTAGATGATCTTCGGTATAACCCTCTTAAAAGTTGATTAACCGTTATTGAATCTATCCCAATTAGCCAAGTAGTCATATATAAACCAATAAAAAGGATTAATAGACTAATTAAAATGATTACGATTCTTCTTTGCTTATTTTGCATAGTGAGCCCGCCTATAAATCAAGAATAAGAATATAACAGCCCCAATAATCCCCATGGTTACTGATACAGGAATTTCATACGGGTATATTAGTAATCGAGAAATAATATCCGCAAATAAAACAAAAACACTACCAAATAAAACAACATCAAAGCTGGTCTTTTTGATGTTATCTCCGTAATATAATGATACTAAATTAGGAACAACCAGTCCCACAAACGGGATATTCCCGACTACCACAAAGATTGCAGCACTAATTAGTGCTACCACAACTAACCCAATCATCATAACTTTCTTGTAATTTATCCCTAAGTTTCTAGAAAAATCTTCGCCCAATCGGATAATATTAAACTGAACCATAAAGATAAATCCAATGATGATTGGTATAACCACCACATAGAGCAACTCGTAGTTCCCTTGAATCTTAGTGGTGAAACTACCAATCCCTATTGTTTCAACCACTTGGGTTAAGTTAAATTGATACGCAATAAAACTTACGATTGCTTGAATAACTGCCCCAAACATTAACCCGACTAAGGGGACATAAACATCATTTTTAAATTTTATACTCTTTAAGATAAACACAAACCCCAACCCACCAAGTACCGCAAATATAAAGGCAAATAGCAATCTAAATTGCATACTAAAACTGCCAAACATTAAAACACCAATAACAAGCCCTAATTTTGCACTGTCTGTTACCCCTACAACATCAGGAGAAACAAACTTATTATTGGTGATGGTTTGTAAGATTAGGCCACTTACCGAAAGACCTACGGCAGCCAATATGATGGTAATGGTTCTGGGTACTCTGGAGGTGCTTATTAAAAACCACATGTCTTTATCAAGTTCAATTAAGCCTTTAATTGTGATATTTGACACACCCACAATTAAAGAGATACATGTTAAAGCTATAAATAAGATAATTAATATCGATCTTCTTTTCAATAAAATCCATCCTTCACTAACAAACCTATTATATGGATATAGATAGTGTCAATCAAAGAAAATAATAAAGATTCTAAATAGAAGTCTAATAAAGAAAGAAAAGGTTATTAAGCGACTAACTTAATAACCTAGTATTTAACTATTTTTAATCAAATAAGCGAATATAATCTTGATACCCTTCTTTTTCTAAATCTTCAAAAGGAATGAACCTTAAAGATGCCGAATTAATACAATACCTTAAACCACCTAAATCTTTAGGTCCATCACTAAATACGTGTCCCAAATGACTATTTGCTTCTTTAGATCTGACCTCTACTCGATGCATTCCAAAACTAAAATCCGCTTTTTGCTTAATGCGTTTATTATCAATTGGTTTAGAAAAACTAGGCCATCCACAATCACTTTCAAATTTATCTTTGGAAATGAATAAAGGGGTTCCATCTAATATGTCCACATAAAGGCCTTTTTCAAAATGATTCCAATATTCATTTTTAAAAGGTGGTTCTGTTCCATTTTCTAGAGTGACGCTTCTTTGAATATCCGTTAAGTCTTTTGGATCAATTTTTTTCATATTTTCAAACCGTCTCTAATAATACCGCCCTTACAGGCGAACCATCTAACCCTTCAAACTTTAAAGGTAAAGCTATTAAGATATAGCTTTGAGGAACGATATCTTTTAATCTTAAACCTTCTAAGATGACAATATTATGATTCATTAACGTTTTATGGGTTGGATGGCCAGGTTGGTCTCTTTCAATTCCAAGGGCATCTACCCCAACGCCTTTAATCTGTTTTTCAGCTAAATACTTCGCCGCACTTTCCGTCACATAAACGAATTCAAAATCAAAGTGTTCAACATTTGAGTTCCTTGTTTTAAATAATACAAAATCATCTTTCTCGATATTTAATTCCTTTAAATCATCCGCTTCAATTTTGTCTTTAAGATGCGTTAAATCAAACACTTTTGCATCTGTTATATAATTAGATAGTATGGCATTTGATGAGGTGTTTCCGTCTTTTAGCATATGCAGGTTAAAGTCAACATGCGTACCACTATGAACATTCATTTTAATATCTGTTTCGTAAGCTGAACCTGTCTCAAAGTTTGAAACATTGGTAAATACAGGTTTTTTATGAGGATAGTCTTTATAGACCGTCATATTTGGGCTAATTACCACAGAAATATCATATATTTTCAAAGTGAACACCTTCTCTTTCTAAAATCAAATCATATAATTCTTTTGGTGACTTATAAACCACTAAAGGAATATTTTTTCTACGAATATCGTATTTTACTTGGTCAACAAATTTCCACGAATTTAGAATTTCATCCCATCTCGTAAATAGTGACTTATGATGACCGTTCATATCTAAAAATAATTTTTCATATGCCTCAGGCATATTACCAACATGGTCACATGCTATACAATAATCAAGTTCAACTTGTTCCACTTCTTCTTTTAATCCGGGAACCTTTGAGTTTAATCTTAATCTAATTCCATCTAGTGGCGCAATTTGAATCGTTAAAACATTGTTTTGAAGTGGCACATGCCATTTTTGTTGCTGGCTAGATTCTTCAAACTCAACTTCAATTAATGATTCTTTTTTATCTAAAGCTTTACCTGTTAATAAATAGAAAGGTACCCCTTTAAATCTTGGTGTATCCACAAATGCTTTTAAGAATACAAACGTTTCCGTTTTAGAATCACTTGGGATATTCGTTTCATTTAAATAGCCCTCATACTGACCTATGATTAGGCTTTTTGAATCATATCTTAATTTCTTTAAAACTTCGACTTTCTCATTCTTTAAGTCTTCACTTTGATAACTTAAAGGTACCTCCATTCCAATTAGCGCTAACATTTGTAATAAATGGGATTGTACCATATCTTTTAATGCACCAGATTTATCATAATAGCCAGCTCTAGAGAAGATTGTCTCATTTTCTTTAACAATGATTCTAATACTTTTTATCGCATGATTATTCCAAGAGTTTTCAAATATTTTATTCCCAAAACGAACCGTTAATATATTTTGAATCATTTCTTTGCCTAAATAGTGATCAATTCTATAAATTTGATTTTCGTCAAAGTATTGCCACAACAAATTATTAATGTCTGTAGCTGAATTTAAATCTTCACCAAATGGTTTTTCAAATGTTACAGAGGCTTGTTTATCGCCTTTAGTTACCAATGTAGATAAGCTAATATTTTCAGCAATATCTTTTAATAAATCAGGTCCAACCGCAAGATAAAAAATCTTTCTTGTGTCTTTATTAGAAATTTCACTAATTTTATCATTTAATGCTTTATAGTCATTTAAATTGTCGACATCTAATTTAAAATACTCCACATGATTTTTTAATCCTGAAAAATCATGTTTTGAAATTTCACTATCTTCAACAAACTGAAAATATTTCTTCGTATCATAATCTCTTCTTCCAATCGCAAATATCTTTGTTTGATTTGGAAGTAGTTGTTCTTTTAGTAAGTGGTCTATGGCTGGTAATAACTTACGAATCGTTAAATCACCTGTAGATCCAAATATCGTAATAATTGTTTCCATTATTTTTTCTTATAAGTTGCGTGTCCACCAAATTCTTTGCGCATAGCCGCAACCACTTTCTCACTAAATTTAACTTCGTCTTTTGATTTGTATCGTGCAAATAAACTTTGAGTGATGACTGGTAAAGAAACTTTCTTCTTTAAAGCTTCTTCAATCATCCACATGCCTTCACCACTATCATCAATTCTACCTTCTAACTCATCTAATTGAGCATCTTTCTTAAATGCTTCATGAATATAACCAATTAAACTAGATTCAATAATTGATCCGTGGTTCCATACTTTTGTCAAAGCTTCATAATCAATTTCATAACTACTTTGGTGCATTAAATCAAACCCTTCACCTATAGCTTGCATCATCCCATATTCGATGCCGTTATGAACCATTTTTACGTAATGACCTGATCCAGGTTTACCAACATATAAATAACCATCTTCAACAGCAATCTTGGTAAATAATTCAGTTAGTTGACTAACCACACTTTCTTCACCACCAACCATTAAACAAGCACCATTTCTAGCACCGTAAGTACCACCTGAAGTCCCCACATCAACAAAGTTAATATCATAGGTTTTTAATAGGTGATATCTTCTTACCGAATCGTTAAAGTTGGAATTACCCGCATCAATTAAAATATCACCCTTTTTCAAGAATTTTCTTACTTCATTAATGACTGTTTCAGTAATTTTACCAGCTGGTACTAATAAATAAACAATATGTTTTTCATTTTGACTAAAAAGGCTTTCTAAACTATCAACTACTTTTAGTCCTTCTTTTCTTGCTTGAGCACGTTGTTCTTCACTTGCATCAAACCCAATCACTTCATAATGATTGTCTTTCATATTTAATCCTATATTTAATCCCATTTTTCCTAATCCAATTAATTTTATTTTCATTACAATGCCTCCTAATAAGATACTTTTATTATAACATTCTATCTTAGATTTATCTAAAGAGAGGCTTTTTAATGAAATTAACCATAATATTTATTATTTAATTAAAAAAATACTGACTATTATTCCTAATTTATTGAATAATGTCAGTATTTAGTTAATTTTTTTGTGCTATTTTTCTTTAAATGTTTTTTAATAATGGTTCTTCTAGGTTTTGCTGGATTTTTTCTTTGTGTATCTTATACATTTCTTCTACAGCAAAATGTAGTTTAGTCACAATGTTTTTCTTATTTTCAGGATAAATATAATACGTATCTGTTAAAGTAGATAAATCAAAACAGTCCCCTTTTGATCGATAATCATATTCAATATGTAGAGAATAAAGAGAAAGAGGCTCTTTGATTAGATTAATTGGTTCAGCTTTATCTAATGTGAACCTAAATCCATTTAAATCATGAACAAAATGACCTTTTCCTAGTGGAATAAAACCTTTACTGTTTGGTAAGGATTCTACCATCACATCATCTTCAACGTGGTAAGTGCCATTTTCTATTTGAGCCCGTACTTGAGTTCTAATAAATTCATACCAATCAGGTATATGAGAAAATTCAGTTATACCTTCTAACGCTTTTAATTGGCCGTAGATATCCATTTGATAAGTTTTCTTACAATGGTTACACCAGATTAAATCTTTATCAGAATCCATTTCATGTTCTGTTAAACAATTAGGACATTGGTATAACACCTTATGAAGATTTTTGGCTCTGTCTTTATACGTAATCTTAATCTTATTGTCTTTTTGCCATTGATATTCATCATAAACAAAAGCTTTATTAATTCTTTCATTTATTTCATCAACCGTTAAAGAATCAATTTCTGCTTGAGTAACTATTTGGGTCATATCAGCGGCAATTCGGTTTTTTCTTTTCTTTAGATTCCAAACAGGTTGAGACAAATAATTACCATGCATATTTAAAACAACCACAGGTCGTTTTAAAAGCTTCACCATTTTACCAAGTGAATTTGGAATGATGGCTGTTGTACCTACAAGTGAATACCTCGCCTCAGGGTATATGGCTACGATATTATGTAGTTCTTCTAAACAATATTTGATTTGTTTAACCAACTTTATATCATTGGTGAATTTTCTTTTCCCAATTCCACCAACATTCCTTAACAACCATTCTCTATTGATAAATCCATCAACCGCAACCACATAATTCGCTCTTCTTGGAAATATCGCAGCTGTTGTAACCTTAAAATCAATAAACGCATGATGCGTACAAAGTAAAATATAAGGGGGTTTCAACCCTTTCATATTTACCTTTGTTACTTTCAATCTTCTTCTCCACACCGAAGGAAAACTCAGTAAATACGCCACTGGTGTTAAATAAATTCGTTCCTTTTTAGGGAGTTTTTCAAAATCAAAACGTTCTATTGGACCCATATAATCTCCTGTTTTGTAAATTAATAGTTGTCATATATCCTAAATAACATAAGAATATATATTTTACACCTTCATATCAATTATTAATTTGTATTATAGTAAGTTAATTATATCACTAAATGTTATTAGATACCGTTATATATTTTAAACTGACTATCTAAATCTATTTCTAGACATACAAATAAAGAAGCATTTAACCTATTTTAAAGGGTATATGCTTCTTGTTTTATTGTATGAATAGCTTTATTAAGCGTTTTTTAATGAAAGCAATGTGATAGACTCAACGTGCGTTGAAAAAACCATATTGCTTGCAAAAT
>CAYJBF010000021.1:0-12435 GCA_964368415.1 uncultured Acholeplasmataceae bacterium
GTTATCAATCTTTATATTTAACTTATCTTCAATAGATGCCCAATCTATATGATCAGAAAATTTATATCTTCCTTTTTCTTCATCTAAGATAACCCCTCTTAAAATAGAGTCACCAAATATTGCTACATTTCTTTTCATTTTCATCTACTCCTTCGAATCTTATTTTAACAAACAATGATTCCCTTGTTACTCTACAGTTATTGAGACAAAGTAGATAGTTATAAATAGAATGTGTAGAGTTGGTAAAACGCAACTCTACTCTTGGTAGAATTACGGATTTTGTTGCAAGAAATGGACATAAATGATAAAATTATCTTATGAACGAGACATCTTTAAAGAATGTAGTTGGGAACAATATTTCCAATTACCGCAAACAACTAAATATGACACAATTAGAGCTTGCTCAGAAATTAGACTATTCTGATAAAGCTGTATCTAAATGGGAAAGATCTGAAGCAATACCGGACATTACTGTTTTAAAGAAATTGGCCGATATATTTGGTGTTACCGTTGATGATTTATTAACTGAATCTATTAAAACCAAACCAAAAAGATCGGTATTTTCTTATTCAAGACTTATAATTACCCTAATTTCAGTTGCGTTAGTATGGTTACTTGCTACCATAATATTTACCGTCGGAAAGATAATTGCGCCAAGTTTCGATTATTTTTGGTTAAGCTATATCTACGCTATTCCTTGTTCTTTTATTGTTCTGTTGGTTTTTAATATTTTATGGGGTAAATTCCACTTTACATTAATCATAAGTTCACTCTTATTATGGACTACAGCTGTATCCATTTATGTGTCATTAAATGTTCCAAACATTTATTTGATTTTCATTGTGGCAATCCCACTCCAAATAATATTTGTGTTTTGGTATTTACTAAGACGACATATTCACAATTAACAAAAAAACAGGTCTAATACCTGTTTTTTTTACTTTTATTAATTTTCTTTCACAAAAATAGTGAATAATGCGACCGGAACTTTATCGCCTTTAACAATAAGTTCCTTGTGAACTGCTTTTTCAGTATCCATATTCATAACTTTCAATTTAGAACCATCTTCCATTTCTAATATTGAATTGATTTTAACTGTTTTTGTGACAAATTGATCGTCCAGTTTAACAAGTACTTGATTTTGCTCTTTAAATCCTCTAAAAGAAGTGCTTGTCCCAACAACTTTAAATCTAACCGTAGATTTCTTATAAGCTTCTTTAAAAGCTTCACTTTGGTTAATCTTTTGAATTTGCTTATCTGTCCAAGCTAACCCTTGTTTGGCGGCATCAGAAATATCTTTCCCTAGTTCTTTAAAAAATGTCCCTACTTTATCTTTGGTTGTTTCTTTTGAATCTTCATTTGAACTTTTTTGTTCTTTTTCAGTGATTACTTCTGCTTCAATAATTTTTTCTTCTTTTTTAGTCATGGTACCCCCCCTTTATGTGTTAAGTTTATTTTATCATTTTACGCATTTTATATCAATAAACTAAGTTTTGGATAAATCATTAATGGGTGTACTAATTTTATACTTTCTGATATAAAAAGCCATACTTCAGTTGAAGCATGGCTTTTTTTAGAGATTGGATTAGTAATTAAAAGAACTTAGATCTCGCTTGTTCTTTAACTTCTCTTGATGCAGAGAATGGAATTCTTGTGGTTGCGCCAGCTTTAGCAGCAACAATCATCTTAGTAGGCCATCTGAAAATATCTGTGTTCCATTTTAAAACTGTGTCGTTGTATACTTCTCTTGCTGCAGTAATTTCTCTTTGTAGGTAAGAGTTTTGTTGCATAGCATCTGCTAGTGCTTGGTGTGCTTTTAATTCTGGATAAGCTTCAAAAGCAACATTAATGCTACGCATAGCTGTATCAAGTTCAGTGGCAACTTGGTTACGTGTAGTATCATCTGGGTGAACCCCACCACGGTAAGCCGCAACAGTCTTCATGACATCTTTATCTAAATCAACGCTTTTTTCAACAATTCCAACTGCGTTTTGTAGAATTTGAACACGTTGTTCTAGATAATTGTCTATTTGTGAAGCATTATGTTGAACTCTTTGTTCAAGTTGTCTTAGATAGTTTCTGGCTTTTATTTTCATGAATAAGAAAATAACACCTGGAATAATCCCTAAAACCCACAACATTACTTCGAAGAATGTTGAGCCCCAACCTACTTTAACAGGTAGTTGTTTCTCAATAACGTTAATATCTCGTCCTTGTTCGTTAACTGGACCTCTAATTTCATCTAATTCGTTTGCCATTATTATTCTCCTTTTATTATATTATATGACATCTTTCTCTTTATTTAAAATATATGCGATAAATGGCCCTACTTTAACCATATCATCTTGTGTAATTTGTCTATCTTGGAATTTTTCAAAGATTGCCCTAATCTTTTCATTATAAGATTCCGGTTTCTTATCTTCAACAATTATATTGACGTCTACATTGGTTTCTTGTCTAACTGGAATATATTCAATCCAGTTTACTGGAATGGTATGCATCTTTCCGTCCCCACCCATTTTATTAATGTAGTCTGTTCTTTGAATCGTATCATACCCATAAGCTGTAACCTTAACGGTATCACAGTGATTACCACTTTTGACTGTCGAGGTTTTCAAGATATTTCTCGTTTTGGATAGTGGGTGCTTAAATTCATTTTCATTCATCATATTGGCCACTTGTTCATGTTCATAAAATGACACATAAGAACTATATTTGTCTTTATAGATGTATTCGTGTGGTTTTTGATGTTGATATAGCGGTATGGATAAGATTGGTGCAAATCCAAAATAGATTGATTTAAAATATGAATTGTTATAATCAATGAATCTCTTTTCAATCACATCGATATTATAATCCTTAAAATAACCTGGTTGCATATTTAAATTGATATATCTAAGGTGGTCTGGCGATACAATATTGATCATTTGATGTTTTCTAAAATCGAAATTATCTCCAAACCCAATCTTCTTATCTTTCATCAGTTGTAATAGTTGTTTTTGAGCTAATGCTGTAAAGAGTAGTCTATATTGAACTTCGTTGTTACGGTTTGACCCACCAAATAAAACTTCAAATTCATTATTGCCCATCACCGTATAATTACTGCCAGTCTTTAACCCCTTTTCAGCCTTCTTAGTTAATTTCTTGGTTTCTTTTCTAACATGTTTTTCGATTTCTTTTTCATCCATGTTTTCCGCATCAGAATCTTCTCTTGAGAAAATTAAATCGGGAGCAGCTTCATTCGCATATACAATATATGGATCTTCATGATAATAAGGACATGGTTTAACAACGGTTGCGGTTAAGGTTTGTGAATGGTGTCTGGTAACTGCATTACCTTTTGAATTTGTGCCTACCGTTGTCCAGTGAATCGTAATTGAACCTGTGTAGGATTTAGTTCCTAAATGATGAACTAAATCTCGAGCAATGTAAAATGGGTTCCCATTAATATCACCAGATTGAACGTAAAGTGCTGACCTGTCAA
Organism: uncultured Acholeplasmataceae bacterium; assembly: GCA_964368415.1. Classification (GTDB taxonomy): domain Bacteria; phylum Bacillota_I; class Bacilli_A; order Acholeplasmatales; family UBA5453; genus UBA5409. Next base: position 3,485 of record CAYJBF010000021.1, read on the forward strand.
TATTAGGTGTCGCATTTAACCCAAACTTATTAACCATATAATCCAAACGTTTACTATCAAACATTCTATCTAAACCAATTAGGGGTAATGTTTTTTTAAATATGGTTGTATTCATCCCATAAGTAAACAGATTATTAAGTGGTGCCATTTGGCTCCATGCTAGTTCAAGTGTTTCTTTATATTTCTTATCTAAGACTGTTTTTTCGCCTCTTAAAATGGCTAATTTTGGTTTAATCTTTTTAATGATAATGAATAAGAATAAAACAAATAATGCTATACTCACCCCAATAGCTACCGGTTGTAAATAATTATATCCACTATCAACCCATAAAAATATTGAAACACCGGTTACGACTATAGCCACTACCATTAAGAATATTAAGAAGCCTTTTAATGAATTTTGGTTGTTAATTCTTTTTTGCGTTGCATTTCTCTTTTTATCTAATGCAACTAGTTCTTTATTGGTAAGTCTATTTTCTTCTTTATTGATTTGAGATTTCTTCACCAAATCTTCAAAAAAGTCACTCGTATTTTTGTGATGTTCGTCTTTAAATATTTTATCGTAAGCTAATAAGGGTTCGTAAACATACTCCTTATCGTATAAAGTTTCTGGCATAGCACCCCTCTTTTCTTTTACTTGGTTTAATCAAACTTGCCAGTTAATATCTTGTTTTACTATGATAGATTATTCACTTTCATTATACAATATTCTCTTAGGTTTACCAATAAATTTTTAGAATAACTTAATAAATATCCCTAATTATTTACAAACTCCCTTTAAAAAACTGTTTTTTATGAAAATAAACTGCCTATTAGTGAATAAAAGGCAGTTTATATATATTAATTTATTCGTTAATAACTAGTTTATTTGTGGTGTTTCACCAAATTGCCAAATACTTGAAAAATCGTCTTTTTGGGCTGGGGTCAGATTATAGAAATCAAAACCACTAACTCTTGCAATATCAGTATAGAAGATTTCCAGTTCCGCTTTAAACCTAATCTTGGATTCATTGACACTGGTTTCAGTTTGATTATTTAAATTTAAAATGAATTCGTGACTCATAATTTCATTAAATATTAAATCCACTGAGGTATTAATTAAAGTTTTATTGGATTCTGTGAATACTACATTTAACGCAAGGGCAACTTGAATTTGAGCAACAGTATTAGAATACTCATATAAATCACTCATGTTGGCAAATTCATAGAAAGCATTATTTGACTCTAATGCATTTGCAAACGCAATTTCTAACGTGATAGCGTTCTTTAATAAAGTCTTAACCGTAGGCTTGATATCAGAAATAAATGTTTTGTATTCAACTTCATTTAGAGCAAGTGTTGTTGCCATTAAGAAATAAGAAATACCAATTTCAACGATATAGTCAGCCAACAAATCAATTTCAGCTGCCGTTAGTTTAGGCAGGACCATATCATGGTAGGCAAATACTTGGTCACCAATTAGTTTTAAGGCTTCTTTTTGAGCTATTACATCTCTCCAATTTGGCGCATTTTCAATTAATGTAATGATATCAAGGGCGAGTTTACCATTTGTTTCAACGAAATAGTTGAAAACATCATTGCCATATTTGTAGACAATCTCCATCGCATCTTGGTAGATAACCTGATTGGCAATTAAGTTTAATGCTAGACTAATTTGGCTTGTAGTAGCCCCATTTAATTCCATAACTTTGGTAATAAATTGTTTGTTAACTAAGATAAATTGTTCTTCAAATCTTGTCGTGTTTACAGCTTCAAGTTGAGCAATTTTAACGGCGTGTTCTGTCGTAAACGCATTTTTGAAGTTTCCTAAATAAACAATTAACTCAACTACTTTACGGTAATCATAGGTATCTGCTGTATACCCGTAATACGGATCATAAGTACCTGGAATAACCATCCCCTCAGTGATGGCTTTGATTTCATTAAACATGGTTTGATCAAAATCACTCATTAATTCAATCATTAATGCCATTGATAAATTGGTTGATTGACCTAAAGAATAAGCAAAACCAATCATTTCATTTGGATCAATTTCTAACGTTTCATTCATCACAATCACAAACGCTAAATACATTTGTTCAAACTCTAAAGCACTTGGTAAAGTATCTTTAAGTAAACTAACCAGTTCGTCTTTTAGTATAAATGCTTCTTCTGGGGTTGCTTGTTCGCTCATAATTAAATTATTTAGGGCAACCACAAATCCACTATCCATATGGTCATACATATTTAACATGTAAGAAATGGTTGCGGTTAAAGAAACTCTAAAATCTGCCTTATTGCTATTAAAAGTGTTTTTAACATCACCCAACATCGTAATTGTTTTATTTGTTTGAGATACCCTTGTTTCGTAGGTTTCAATTTCTAAATTATAGTCTCTTATAGAGTCTAAAATATAAAAATTAAGATTAATTGTATCTAAGAAAGTTGTATCTTCTGCATAGTATGCAGCCTCTACAACATTTAATAACGCTTGTAAGGTCTTATCTTCAGTAAAATTATTTCGGTAATAAGAAAGCCAGAAATTACCACTGAAATATAAATCATCTAATACATTTTGGATTACACCAGGATACTGAAAATAAATATTTAAGTTTTGTTCACCATCAATATATCCAGTAATCGCTGCGATATCTTCTGCTGAACCATGAGTATCAATTCCGTTTATCATAACGGTATACCAAGGCATGTTTTCAGCTGCGAGTTTATAACTTAATTGTTCTGTGATTAGTGTTTCAAAATAACTCTTACTGCTTGTCTCACTTTCTACTTGCATATCGATAACAACATCTACCATCTCAACTAAGATAGCGGCTATTTGTGCCGGCGTTAATCCGATATTAACAAACTTATTCATTTCATATTTCATGTCTTGAATACTGTTAATGTAAGTAAAGTCCATGTCTTTTAAAACTTGGAAGACTAAATCGGTCTTATCTATTGAAAGATTACCAACCATTGCCCCGTTTGTATAGGCTCTTGCCATTTTAGTTGCGCGAACATAACTATCGTATTCATAATCCGACATAAAGTTAGCTCTTGTCATATTTGGAATGTAGCTTGTATCCATCTGTTTAAGTACAGCCTTATATGTATTTGCTTCTAGTTCTGGATCAACAAGTGTATAAGTAATCGTTGCAGCTAAAGAGAAATCAGATCCTACTTTTGCATAAACTTTAACTTCATAAGAACCATAACCTAAATTTAAATCCTTTAAGTTAAAACTAAGGGCTGTTACCGTATGGTCAACCCCATTTACATTAACCAAATAACTTACTGCATTTGTAACACCTGTCCAAGATAAAACACCATCTTCTATTTTTAAATTAGTTGGTTTATCCGGTAGTCCTTTAACACTTAATTTAATTTTGGCTTCAAGTGACGCATTCTCATAAGTCATTTTTGCACTTATGGTAGCTGACCCCACTTTAATACCTTCAACTACGCCTGTTGTCGATACGCTTATAACGGTATCATCACTAGATGTAAATGTGACTGAATCTAAAATATTACTAATCTCTTCTCCCTTAACAATTAGTTTTGCATTAAGGGTCAATCTTTCCCCAATCCCAATTGTTGTTTTTTCAGCTTTTAAGCTTAATTTATAGTCGCCTCCACAGCTAGCGAGAATCACAACTGTCAAAGAAACTAGGAGTAACCCAAATACTCTTTTAATCTGTTTCATACTATTTTCCCTTCTTTCCTATCATAGTAACTCTTAATGTTACTATAATTATACTTTGTTTTTATTTAAGAATCCATGATAATAATAAAGTATTCTCTATTTTTTATCTAAAATGGATAAACTTTCTACTCTTTTAAAGTATGTAAAATTTCCAATGAGATAAAACACTATAAAAATAACTGCCGATTTAATAAAATCTATCGGTTGATATGTTAGGGGTAAATACACGCCTAAATTAACACCTAGATAAATAATATTAGGCACTAATATATAAATAATTAGTAAGCCGCTAATTAAAACCGCACTCATAATATACATGTTTTCTAAGAATAACATTTTTATAAACTGCGCTTTGGTTGTTCCCAACATTTTGAGTTTTTGGTAAGTCGGTCTAATTTCATCAAATATCAACAAAGAATTATTAATAATCGTTAAAACAAAGCAAACAATCAACACATAAGAGATATAACTAATGTAATTAACGATTTGAGTTGACTCCTCCAATAACGCTCTAAGGGGTTGTTGCATTTCAGTAATATAATATAATCTCGATTGATATTTGTTAATCAATTCTTGGAACAAACTATCCTTATCACTTTCGGCATTAATTAATACACTATTTTTTAATACTGTTTCATATTTTTCTAGTTCAATCATATTTGTTACACTCATTAAAGAGTTATTTGATTTATGAAAAGCAATAATGGTAAATGGCTCTTGGTTTAATGTCTTACTAATATTTAAACTAATCGTATCCGCTATTTGATAACCGTGTAAATAATAATACTTTTCAGGTAAAACAATATACGGTTTATCACCTTGACTTAATTGGTCTATAACATACGAATCAAGACCTAAACTAATATAATCATTTATCGTATTTATATTAAGAGAAACCATATAATCACTCATTATTTCTATTTCATCAATTTGAATATGATTAAAAATATAAGCTTCCTCTGCTTCTTTAACCCCATCTAATAATCTAACCTCGTCAACTAAACTGGATGTACCATGGGTAATATTGGTAATCATTAAATCGGTTTTAATTGATGCCAACATATTTTCATTATACCTGGTGTTAAAGTTCATGCTAATCATAATTAATAGGATTGCTAAGAAACTTGTAAGCATGATATTTAAATTGTTGTAAATTGCCTTGTTACGATTTATATTCTTGAGTGATATCAAGTGAAACAAAGAATTTGACTTATGTATGTTTCCAAGTTTGAGTAGTTCTCTAACCAAAATAAACCCAATTAACATAATTAAAATCACTGAAAAAGTTCCCTGTAAAACTTCATTAAACAAGACTAACTGGTTAATAATCATAAATAGAACAAGTACTATTAAATAATAGATTCCGTAGGATTTGAAAATCAATTTATTTTCTTTGGTTAAAACAATCGGGCTGGTGTTTTTTATACGTCGGTAATTCATATAGATTGTAATAACTATTAGAGCTGCTGTTAGTAGTAATCCGCCTAATATGGTGATTCCGTCCAAATTATATTTCAAAGAAGAATCCATGTAATTTAACCCTTCTTTAATAAATAGGGATGTTAATAATGCGCCAAGAATTGCTCCAAATAAATAGTAAATAAACGTTTCAATAAATACCATATTCAAATAAAAATGACTTTTACCACCTAATGACCGAATCACACCAATGGCTTTAATCCTACTTTTAAAAATATTGGTTAGTAATCCCTGTAGAACAAAGATCACCGCTAATAGGATAAAAGCAAATACCAACCATATCGCAATGCTAACTTTATTAATATTCCCGTTAACACTTTCTTTGTTATAGACATACTCTACCTTCAGTTTATCAAAACCTTCGATTTGTCTTAAATCATCGATGATATCATCACTAGAAACCTCTAAATAAACCGTGTTAAAGATGTTTTTGAGTAAATCCGGATTAATCCCACTTAAGTTAAGACCTTCTAATATATATTTCATATTTGAATCTTTATCGATAAAGACAACATCTTTAGAGAGTAGCCCATCATCTTCTATAATACTTTTGATCTTAAACATGAGGTTATTATCAAGATATAAATAAATGTCATCATTGATATTGAGATTTAATTTATTGGCTAAAGAACGTGTAACAATTATTTCTTTTTCCAGTATCTGATTAATTTCTAAATTATTGGTTACGTTATTAAGACTATCTAAATTTCCCGCTAAAACTGTTACATATGTATTTTCAGTTGAAGTCATTAACGTATTTATCTTTAAAAATGGTGTCATCTCAATAATGGCTTCATGTTCCAACGAACGCACTGAAAAAAATCTTGAATTAGAATTTTCATCTACGGTAATTACCAAATCTTGATTTTTGTAAGTATCATTTAGTTCATGATAATAATAATCATGAACCAAAGGTTTTACTGATAACAACAAAAATACAATAATGAATATTGTCATAAATATTACCAACAATGCCAGTGATTTTAACTTTTCAAACCAAATATTCTTTAAGGCATAGCGACCTAAAAATTTCAGTTTATTCATTAACTTTGACATCTTCAACAATATTTCCATCATTTAATCTTACATACCTTGTCCCATACTTAAGTAAATCCTCATTATGGGTAACTAAGACAATCGTTTTATTATGGTTCTGATTTAAATCTTTAAGAATATCCATAACAACTAAACCATTACTATGATCTAGATTGCCAGTGGGTTCATCGGCAAATATAATATCTGGGTTATTTACAATGGCTCTAGCTATCGATACCCTTTGTTGCATTCCCCCACTAATTTGATTTGGATAATAATGTTTATAATCATACATTGAAACCATCTTTAAGGCCTCATCTACTTTTACTGTATTAGTATCCCCAGCAATCACACCAGCTATCAAAACATTCTCATACACATTTAAATTATCAATTAAATTATAAGACTGAAAAACAAACCCTATTTTGGTTTGTCTAAGTAATGCGATTTCTTTTTCTTGATAATCTCTTAACTCTTTTTTAAATAGTTCTATTGACCCATTGGTATAAGGTTCAAGTCCACTTAATAAATATAATAAAGTGGTTTTCCCACTTCCACTAGGACCAACAATAGAAACAAACTCACCTGATTGAATGGTTAAATTAACCCCTTTAATCACTTGAGTTTTACTCATCTTAGTGCCATATTCTTTAATAACGTTACGACCTTTAATGATATCCATAAAAGTACCTCAGTAAATCAATTTTACCATATTTGATTAGGGTTCAGAAATAAGTTCAAACATTAATTCGGGTAATAGTATTAATGCTTCTTCCTCTTTTTCTTTATCATACCAATAAACCATATGGTTAATCCTTGCCTTTTTAAGGACATAACCACTTTCAATAGTGTTTTCGATAGTCTTTTTTGCGGCATTAGAAAATTGAACTGCTTTTCTATTTTTATACTTTAAAATATCGTCTTCAATCGTTAGTTCATCTCCAGATGTTGCATCTTTAATATTATTTTGAACATACTTTGAGTAATTTAAATAAATATCTCGATGTGTTAAATGAAATATAAATTGTTGCGGTTTCTCAAACAGGTCATCATTTACAACATTTTGTTGGTTATTCATTTTAATTTTATCAAATACTGGACTAGAAGTATGGATACTAATATTTGTTTTCGCACGTGTCAACCCAACATAAAGCTTACGTTTTTCTTCATCTTTCATTGTATAAGATTTATTGACATTATCGTAAAGGATGAACACATTATCAAACTCTTTCCCTTTAGCTTTATGGAATGTCGAAACAGTATAGGGTGTTTCTATATAGAAGTCGCTAAAATTAGATTCATAAACAAATTCAATTAGATCGCTTAAATACGGATTATTGCCAGCAGTTGTTTTAAACTTATTTAAAATCAAATCAATCATTTCAAAATTCTTACTATTGCTAAAACGGGTTTTTAATTTTTCAGTTGCTTCCGTCCACATACTTTCAGTAATCAATGGGTTATCATATTTTTCTAGTAGCTCAATAAACTGCCTTATTTCAAAAACATTGAATAGTCTAAACTCATCATTTGTTTGAATCAGTTGGGCTTTTTTACCATTTAAATTCAATAGTCCTGCAATATGAATCGCTTGTTCGTTGGTTCTTGTAATAATACAGGTTGAACCCTTTAGGTTTGCATTAATGACATCATTAACAACCGGAACAATCAAATCAGTCGTGTTGTATTTAGTAATTTTAATAGTGCCCAGTTCTTTAGTATAAGAAGAAATAGTTTGTTTTTTTAATCTTTTTGATATCGTATGAACAAATTGATTCGAAAAATCCACCAGATTAGATTTACTTCTAAAGTTAACCGGTAGTTCATAAAATGCCTCTTCTTCTTCAACGATACTTCTGAAGTAATCTGAACTCGAGCCTCTCCATTCGAAAATGTTTTGATCATCATCTCCAACAGCGATTACTCTTAAAGATTCATTATATTCCATAAGTGCTTCAACAAGGTTATATTCATCTAAATTCATATCTTGAGCTTCATCTATGACTAAAACCATTTTAGTCGCTTTAACGGGATTTACTTCACGATTTTTGATAAGTTCTGTTGCTTCTTTAATAATATCATCAGTTGTATCAATACTACCTAATCTTCCCACCACATCAAAAGCATATGAATGGAATGTTGTAATGGTTATCGAATAGGCCGGAGAACCTATCAAATTAAATAAGCGTTCTTTAAATTCAGTGACTGCTGCTCTTGAAAAAGTAAGCATCAACAATTGTTCACTTCTGATATCTTCTGTAGAAATGATAGAGGCTAACTTATGAACCAACACTCTCGTTTTTCCACTACCAGGACCTGCAGCTACTGCAATTCTTGAATGTTCTTTATCTTTAATGATGGTTAGCTGTTCGGTTGATAAATTGCCAAAAAGCTCAAAGAACCTTTTAGGAGACATATTTCTTTCAAGTTCTTCTTTTCTATTTCCCGGGAAATACGCATCTAAAAACTTCTTATAATCCATTACAAAATAATCATTAACAAACTTTAGCGCACTTTGGTAATTTTCGACCATTTTTTTAGCATATTCTCCGACAATATGAATTTGTTGTTTTTTATTCTCATAGTGATTGTATAAGTTTGCATAATCTTGATTTGTAAATTGTTTTAAACTGTTTTTTTCAATTCTTGTGAGATACATCGGGGAATATAGAACTAAAAAACCACCTTCTATTTGAAGTGCTTTAATTTTTGATAGAAAAAGTAAGGCCGCTTCAATATCATCTAAGTCATATTT
>CAYJBF010000022.1:0-12263 GCA_964368415.1 uncultured Acholeplasmataceae bacterium
ATGATATCTTCTCTTATTGTTTCATTAATACCAATACTATTATAATCCTCAATCGACCCATTTATCATATTGTCGATTGTGATAAACTTCTCGAGAAGTTTTTTCTTTCTTACTGGTCCTACTCCGTTAATACCATCAAGTTTACTTCGCATCAATGATTGAGAGCGTTGTTGACGGTGAAATGTGATTGCAAAACGGTGAACCTCTTCACTCATTTTCCCTAATAAAGTATATAAATAAGTACCTTTTTCTAAAGGGAACACAGTATCATTATACACCAAAGCTTCTAGTTGGTGTTTATCATTTTTCTTTAATCCTACAACAGGGATCGATAAAGCCAATGCTTCTGTGATAGATAAGGTACTGCTTACTTGACCTTTTCCACCATCTACAAGAATCATATCTGGTAATTCTTGATTCTCATAAAGGGCTTTTTGATACCTACGGTAAATAACTTCTTTGAAGGCACCGTAATCATCACCTTTTTTGGTATTTTTAAGTTTGTATTTACGGTACTGGTTTTTATTGGGTTTACCGTCTTTATAAACTACCATACAACTAATTGGATTTGCGCCAAACAGATGTGCGTTATCAAATATATCAATTCTTGAAATATTATCAAGACCCATTAAGTCTCTAAAAGCCTCTTGAGCTTCACTAACTTTTTCAGATACATTTTTATGAAGCAAACGTTCATTTTCTAAATCATATGAGGCGTTTTGGAAGGCTAAATCAATAAGTTTTTTCTTATCTCCAATTTTTGGAATACTCGCCTTCTTACCAAATACTTCTGTTAAAACATCTATAGAAAGAGTTTCTTGAAATAAAATTTCATCCGGCATTGGATAGGTATCATAGTATTGATATAAATAAGTAATCACTTGTTCAGAAGCATCTAAATACTTTGGAAATATATCTGTACTCGAATCTACAATCTTACCACTACGCATCTTAAGAATTTGTAAACTTATATCTTCCTCATCATTTGCAAATGCAATGAAATCTCTATCTTTAAAATCATTCAAATTCATAAGTTGTTTTTCAGTGGTATGGTCGATATGATCAATTAATTTTTTATATTCTAGGGCTTTTTCAAACTTTAATTCGTCACTTGCTAGATACATCTCTTCTTTAAGTTTATCTTTAACCTTTTTAGTATCCCCTTTTAAAAAAGCTTTAACTTCAGTTAAAATTGGTTCCCAATCAATTGGTTTTTTAGCAACACATGGAGCTAAGCATTGATTCAAATGATAATAAAGACAAGCTTTTTTAGGTAATTTATCACATTTTCTGACAGGGTAAATCTTATTTAACAATCTAACGGTTTCTTTAGCACTATAAACGTTTGGATAAGGACCAAAATAGACACCATTATTTTTATTAGGTTCTCTTGAAACCATGATTCTAGGGGCTTCTCCGTTGGTGATAACAATAAAGGGATACGTAGAATCATCAGTTAGTTTAATGTTATACTTAGGAAGATTTTCCTTTATTAAATTCAGTTCTAAGATTAACGCTTCACGTTCCGTTTTTGTGATAATTGTTGAAAAATCAGCGATTTCACTGACTAATTTGGTTGTTTTTAAGTTGTGTGCGCCAGTAAAATAACTTTTCACTCTATTTTTAAGATTTTTAGCCTTACCGACATAAATTATTTTACCGAATTTATTATAAAACTGATAACTTCCCGGTTGATCGGGCAGTAGTTTTAGCTTTTCTTTTATGAGATCCACATCATCACCATAAGTATTTTATCACATTTAATCAAACATTAAAAAAAGTAGAATTATTCTTCTACTTTTTCTTCAAATTCAACTTTAATTTTTCCAGCTAATACTTCTTCTAAAGCAATTCCAACTGGTTTAACACATTTATACTCTTCTAAACTTGTTCCTTCAAATTGAATGGACTTTGCACGTTTAGCTGCAATAAATGCAAGTTTGTATTTTGAATCAACAACGTGTAATAATTTGTCGATTGATGGATAGCGCATCCCTTTTTCATTCTTTTGCATCATTTACTCTCCTAACATCTTCATATATTGGTGAATGGTTCTTTCTGTTTTCGCATGTTCTGCACGAATAATATTTAATATACGGTCAGCAGCGTTGTCTACATCGTCATTCACAACAATGTAATCATATTTGTGAGCTAACAAGAATTCTCTATCGGCTTTTTCAATACGTTCTCTTATAATACTATCTGGTTCAGTATCGCGTTTCTTAAGTCTACTATATAGAGCTTCTTTTCCTGGCGGAACAATGAATATAAACACGGCTTCTGGCATTTTACTTCTTACTTGTAATGCGCCAGCAACCTCGATTTCTAAAACCACTTCATGCCCCTTTTGGAGTTGTTCATCAACTTTATCTTTTGGCGTTCCATAGTAGTTTCCTACAAATTCTGCCCACTCTAAGAATTTACCTTCTTTAATTCTTCTTTCAAATGTCGGCTTATCAACAAAGTAATAATCTACCCCATCCACTTCACCAACACGAGGTTTTCTTGTAGTCATTGAGATAGAATAAACTAAGTCATGACCTTTTTTATTGAATAGAGCTATCCTTACCGTGCTTTTACCAACGCCGGAAGGACCCGAAAGGACAATTAATAAACCTTTATCATTGAGCTTCATCCTTTTCACCTTCCCTCTAAGTTTATTTTAATATTATCTATCATTATAACCTAACATGACGAAATAGTAAAGAAATAAATTATTCTTTTGCATGAGATTTTCACATTATAGTCACCTTTTTATGATATACTTATTTTGGTGATAACATGCCTATTGATGGATATTTTTTAGATAGAATGGTTCAAGAATTAAATCCTGTACTTGTGAACGGAAGATTACGAAAAATAAAAAGTCCAACCAAGACTTCTTTTTTGATGGAGTTTTTTCAATCAGGAATTACAAGTCATTTATTATTTGATTTAAATTTAAGTAGCCCTAACTTAAGACTTACATCTGATTTAGTGGATGCCGAAACATCTAACTTCATTATTAATTTAAAAAAACATTTAATCAACGGCGAACTCAAAGAAATATCACAATTTAAAAAGGATAGAACTCTAAAGTTTAAATTCACAATCGTTGATACATTTTTAGGGTTTCTTGACCGTTTTTTAGTTTATGAAGTGATGGGTAAATCATCAAATCTAATTCTTCTTGATGAAAACGGAATTATCATAGACAGTTACAATAAAAATTTTAATGAAGATAAACGTTCCATTTTACCCAAAATAGCTTACGAAGTATTTCCTCAAGATAAACTTGATTTTAAATTCAGTGATTTAGAACATTTATCAAACCCTGAAGAATTATTTAAAAATTATATGGGATTTTCAAAAGACCTAGCTATATTCGTATATAATAATAGAATTGACATTGATTCTGAACCTACTAAACCTACTATATATGTTTCTAAAAGAAAAGTTTTTCATGCTTTTGATTTACAACTCGAAGGTGAAAAATTAGCATTTAAGAGCTTATCTGAATTGCTTAATTACTACTACGCTTTACAACCTGCTACTCAAAATTATTTACTAGAAATTTCTTTGAAAGAGGTTAAGAAACTTCAAAGCAAAAAACAAAAATTATCCGAGGATTATCAAGTGAATCAAGATTTTGATCAATACCGTATTTTGGCCGATAAGATCTATGCTTCTGGTCTTGATTTAAAAAGTTACCGAGGTTCCTATAACGGGTATGAATTAGATTTTTCAATAACTCTAAATGAAAATGCCCAAAAGCTATACTCTAAATATACCAAACAAAAAAAATCATTAGACCATTTAACCACACAAATCGAAATAACCGATAATTACTTAAGGTACCATGAAGATATCATTGCGAATTTCGATAATTTAGGCAAAAAGGATTTAGACGATTTAGAAATCGAATTTGAACAATTAAATCTTATAAAGAAGGAAAAAACAAAAAAGAAAAAACCTTCTTCAATTACAACCTATGAAGCAAAAAACGGAACCATTTACGTAGGTAAATCAAGTCTTCAAAATGATCAAATAACCCATAAAATCGCAAAACCAAATGATTTATGGTTTCATGTTAAAGATGCCCCAGGGGCTCATGTTGTTTTAAAGGGTGAGGCTAGTGAAGAAAATATCCTAAAGGCTGCCAAATATGCAGCAATTAATAGTCCACTTAAACATTCATCAAAAATTCCAGTTGACTATACTCAAATCAAATTCATTAAAAAAATAAAAGGTCATCCAGGCTATTATGTTACTTATAGCCACCAGAAGACCCTATATATTGATATTAATTAAATATTATCCTACCATCATGTCGCGTTCCGCATAAGTAACGACATTGATGGTTTCTTTTTTATTATCAAGCACTTCCATGAATGTCAATATACCAATACGACCTATAAACATATTAACGATTAATATTAGTTTAGACCACACCGATAGTGTTGGTGTAAACCCTAACGATAAACCAACAGTCCCGAACGCTGAGGTTACTTCGAAGAAAACGGTTCTAAAGGAAGCTTGTTCTATAGCCACTATCGCAAATATACTCAACATAACGATAATGACACCCATCGAAAATACACTGTAAGCCCTTTTTACCGCATCTTGTTTAATTGCTTTACCACCCATAAATACTTGTTTACGGTGTCTGCCGTAAGAATAGAGAGCCGATAAAACTAAGATGAATGTGGTAATGCGAATCCCCCCACCCGATGAGTTAGGGGCTGCCCCAATAAACATTAATACTGAGACAAAGACTTTAGTTGCTTCTGTCCAAGAAGGCATGACGGTATTATAGAATCCAGCACTTCTCATTACAATCGGCATAAATATAATATTCACGACCGCATCACTAGGTGACATAAACATCAACGTATTTTTATATTCTAATAACACATAAATCACCATTGAAATCACTAATAATCCAAAATGAAGTTTCACAAATAGTTTTGAAATAAATGAAAACTTATAGTGTTCTCCTTTTGTTTTCGCTTTAATAAATAAAGTTAATTCAGCTAAGGGCCAAAACCCTACCCCACCAATAAATACCAATAAAGCAGTCAATAATTGAGGAAAATACATGCCTTGATCTTGAAATACTTTAAAACTATTATTAGCTGGAAACATTTCAAACCCTGCATTCCCAAACCCCGATGCTGCTAAATAAAAACTATGAAACAAAGCTTCACCATAATTCATGTCCCATGGTTGTTTGATAATTAAATAGGTGCTCATTAATATTATAAATAGTAGTTGAATGACCAATATAGCAATTAAAGCATTCCAAATCAATTTAACAATACCTTTTGCTGTAAATTGATTTTGTTCAGCTGCAATGATATTTCTTTCTTTTAAACCAATTCTCTTACCACTAATAACCCAATAAGCAGCAATTAATAGAATAATTCCTATCCCACCAATTTCAAGGACAATGATAGAAATTATGCCGCCAAATAAATTAAATGTATCGGCTGCAGGTACTGGAGTTAATCCAGTAGAACTCATTTGAGAAATCGCAATAAACAAAGCGTCTATATAACTCAACTTGACACCTTGTTTTAAACTAATGGGTAACCACAAAACAAAGCCAGCAATTAAGCCAAATATTAAATAAATTGTAAAGATAGATCTAGCGTTAGTTTTAAAGAAGATTGATTTAAGCCATTTAATTATAAACATCATAACCCTACTCTCAATTAAGAAAATTATACCACAATTAAATTTTCAATTGTATATGATTATGCATAACAATTGTAAATAACATTTTAATTCGTTATAATTAGAGTATAAATTAAAAACGAAAGGAAATATAAAACTATGAGTTACGAATTACCAAAATTACACTATGCATATGACGCATTAGAACCTGTCATTGATGCAAGAACTATGGAAATCCATTACACTAAACACCATAACGCTTATGTTACTGGTTTAAACACAGCTTTAGCTAAACACCCAACATTATCTTTAACGCTTACTGAGATGTTATCAGATTTAACAAGAGTTCCTGAGGATATCAGAACCGCAGTGAGAAATAATGGCGGTGGACACTATAATCACACTTTATTTTGGGAAGTTATGACACCTGGTGGCGCAAACATGCCTAAAGGTAAATTATTAGAGGCCATTAATCATGCATTTGGTTCATTTGATAATTTCAAAGACCAATTCTCTACAGCTGCTAAAACTAGATTTGGATCAGGTTGGGCATGGTTAGTGAAAACTGAAAAAGGTCTAATAGTTACTTCTACACCTAACCAAGATACACCTCTAAACTTAGGTACTCCAATTTTAGGTTTAGATGTTTGGGAACATGCTTATTACTTAAACTACCAAAATAGACGTCCAGATTATGTTGAAAACTTCTATAAAGTGATTAACTGGGACGTAGTTACAAAAAACTTTGAAAAATAAGCCTTAATATGTAAAATTATAAGAAGACATCAAACATGGTGTCTTTTTTTCTTTGTTTTGTGGTATATTATAGATAACTACGAGGTATGAAAACATGAAATATAGAACAGCAAAGGAAACAAGGCGTTTAGCCAGGGAATCTTTAAACGGGCATTACTGGCAAATCTTTTTAGCAACATTAATAGCGGCATTGATACTAGGTTTATCCTCTTTTGTGTCATTGTTTTTATCAGGAGCTCTTTATATTGGTTTAGCCACCATCATCCTTAAAATGATTCGTTTAAGAAAATCAGATGATATCAACTTGCTTTTTTCTGGATTTCATGACTTTGAAAAGAGTTTAGTAACTGGACTACTGACAATGCTAAAAGTGTTTTTATGGAGTTTATTGTTTATAGTTCCAGGGATTGTTAGATCCTATTCACTAGCCATGACTTTCCATATAGCCTTTGATAGACCAGAACTATCCCCCTCTGAAACACTAGTCGCTTCAACAAACATGATGCGTGGACACCGTTTTAGATTATTTTGTTTACAATTATCTTTCATTGGATGGATATTATTATCTATTCTTACGTGTGGTATTGGGGTACTATTTCTTCTACCTTATATCCAAACTTCGACCGCTATTTTTTATGAAGAATTACGAGAATCTCAAAGTCCAGATTCACCTGAAGAATATTAATATAATGAAAAAAGAGCCTAAGCTCTTTTTTTTATTGCGAAGTTTCAATAACAGCGAAATCTCCATCTTCTCTTAAATAGACTACCGATACTTTGTTAGTCATTTCATTTAAGAAAATATAGAAATCATGACCCATCATTTCCATTTCAATTAAAGCTTGTTCAACACTCATTGGTTTAAGTTCTAATTGTTTACTCTTAACAAGTTGTCCCGCCAATACTTCTTTGACTATTGCTTCTGTATCTTCGTTAAACTCTTTAGAGTAAATATCTTTAATGCCTTTTTTAGCTAGATGGTTGGATAATTTGTCTTTATATTTCCTAACTTGAGCAATTAGCTTATCAGAGGTCTTGTCAATAGCCCGGTAGATATCTGGATCAATCACTTCACTTCTCAAGGTTATTCCTTTGCATGGGATTGTGACTTCAACTTTAGAATGGTCTTTATATTCTTTTAAAACCACCCTAACACCAATGACCCATTGTGGATTAAAGAAACTAATTACTTTTTCCAGTCTCTTCTTCACATATGTTTCCACTTGTCTAGTTGGAACATAACCATTTTTACCTAAAATTTCATATCTCATATAATTCTCCCCTTTCTATGAGAAATAATTAATATATTTGGTTAAAAGGTAAATATCAAATTCTAATAAATCCAAGTGAAGTATCATTTCTTCACTTAACTCATCTATCCATAAAATAATGTCGTTTTTATTCATGTTATTTAACGTATTCATGAACCATTTGCTTGTTTCTTGATTATAAGCCATTATATCAAAATTATTTTCTTCTTTAAATAAAGATGATAAATAAATCAATCCCTCACTTTTTGGTATTACTTGCAAGGTCTCATAAGCTGGATACCTTACCTCACAGCTTTTACATCTAAATAACAAATTCTCTTTAAACAAAGTCTTAAAAGTTCTTCTTTCAAAGAAAACTTTTCCGCAACAATAACATTTCATATCTTCACCCTTATAATACTACAAATAAAGGATTTGTTTTACTAAAAAGGCACAAGTTAAAAAACCTTGTGCCTTTGCCATTAATTTTTATATTTTTCGATAATACCTGGAATTAAATGAGCAGGCACTTCTTCATATCTAAGAAACTCTCTTTGGAAAGAGCCACTACCTTGAGTCATTGCTTTTAAATCAATGGCATAAGATAATACTTCACTTTCAGGTGCTTCAGCTTCAACTACATGACCTTCATGAGATTGGAACATGCCTAATACTCGGCCTCTTCTCTTATTCATGTCGCCCATAACATCCCCAACATATTGTTCATTAACGGTAACGGTTAATTTTAAGATTGGTTCAAGAATAGTTGGTCCTGCTGTTTCAACAGCCTTTTTAAATGCTAAGTTTGCAGCAAGTTTGAATGAGATTTCATTAGAATCAACTGAGTGATAAGACCCATCATATAAGGTAGCTTTAACATTTATTACTGGGAATCCAGCTAGTGGACCGTGTTCAAATGTTTCTAGCAAACCTTTTTCAACGGCAGGGAAGTAGTTCTTAGGTACTGCTCCACCAAACACTTCTTCTTTAAATTCAAATGCTTCACTGGATGGTTCAAACCGAATCCAAACGTGACCAAATTGACCGGCACCACCAGATTGTTTCTTATGTTTACCTTCAGCTTCTACACGTTTTTTAATTGTTTCACGGTAAACAACTTTAGGTTCTTCTTGGGTTACTTCAACCTTAAAGACATTTTTCATTCTATCAATTACATAGTTAATATGCGTCATTCCTAGTCCACCTAGTAATAATTGATTGGTTTCTTTATTTCTAATGGTTTCAAAGGATGGATCTTCAATATTTAATCTATTTAAAGCATTACTAATCTTATCTTCATCTTGTCTATTTTTAGGAGTAATAGCAATATAAATAGTAGGTTTTAAGATTTTAACTTCTGGATAAACAATTGGATTTTTCGGATCACTAATTGTAAAGTTCGTGTGAATATCATCTAATTTAGATACTGCACAAATATCGCCAGCAACAACTTCATCAAGAGGAACTTGTTTTTTACCAATCATTGTAAATAAAGCACCAACTTTTTCAGTCTTATTGTTATTGCCTATGTATATTTCTTGACCCGTTTTAATAGAACCACTGTTAACCTTAATTAAGTTAATTGCCCCAACAAAAGGGTCAATCATTGTCTTAAAGACAAATCCACTAAATGGTTCAGTAGCAATTGTTTGACGCTTGATTTCATCGTCTGTTTTAGGGTTAATACCTTTTAATGGTTTTAATTCTTCTGGTTTTGGTAAAAATTCGATTAACATGTCAAGCATGTTACTAATACCAATATTTTTAGTTGCACTACCTAATAAAATTGGGATTAATTCACCGTTTTCAATACCATCTTGTAAACCCTTATTAATTTCATCTTGAGTAATTTCTTCGCCACCAAAGTATTTCTCAAGTAAAGTTTCACTTGTTTCTGCTACAGATTCAAGTAACATTTCTCTTACACTATCAATCTTTTCTCTTTTTTCTTCCCAAATTTCGACTTCTTTTTTATTCCCTTTGTCGTCGAATACAAAAGCTTTCATCTCAACACAGTTAACAAAACCTTCAAAATCAGCTTCTTTGCCAATTGGCCATAAGAATGGAATTGCTTTTTTTCCTAATTTGTTTCTAATATCATCAATAACATTATCAAACTTAATGTTTTCTTTATCCATTTTGTTGACAAAAAGTACAGTTGGAATATGTGCAGCTGTCAAATGTTGCCACAACCTAGCTGTTCCAATTTCAACCCCTTTAGTAGCATCAACAACTAAAATAGCGCCTTTAACAACGTTTAATGCCTGTTTGATTTCGTTATCTAATTCTTCAGTTCCAGGAACATCTAAGAAGTTCAATTTCATGTCTGCCCATTCAACTGGAATAAGACTCGTTGATAAACTACCCTGTTTCATTTTTTCTTCGTCCATGTAGTCTGAGACGGTACTCTTAGTTTCAATCGTCCCTTTTTGTGCTATGCCACCGCTCACGAACAATAACGACTCAGCAATGGTCGTTTTTCCCGAACCTAAGTGGCCTAACAAAGCAATGTTTCTAATTTGGTTTGTTTTATAAACCCTCATGTTGTATATTCCTCCTATTTTTAGAAATCGTTTTCATAATCTATACTAAATTATAACATAGAAACTGATTCAAAGCACCTATTTTTAAGAATTAATGTGATATAATACACTAAAGGTGACTCATATGAATAAATTACCAATTAAATTTATCCTTTGGTATCAAAAAAATATATCGCCAAACAGGCCTCCAAGGTGCAGACATACCCCTACTTGTTCTAATTATGGCTTAGAATGTTATCGACGTTTTAATTTTTTTAAAGCTACATTTCTTACCACAAAACGAATCTTAACTTGTAACCCACTATTTAAACCAAGGTATGATCCAGTTCCCGATAAAAAGAGAAAAAAGAAACCTTAAAAAGAAAAAAGTTGGAAAATATCCAACTTTTTTATATCACCACTTTAAATCGTGAACCGTCTGTATCTTTTACGTATAGAAGAACAAAGCTTCCATTTCTCTTCTTATAATTAAGAATTTCTCTTTCAAAATCTTTAACGATTTCTTTAATTTCACTTCTTGATTTATCCGGATATAAATCTTGTTTTTCAAATGACTTTCTTAATATATAACCAACCATTTTATTGGCCACTAAAATAGTGAACCAATTAATTGTTACACGCATTATTCGATAAATATATCAACCGTAGTGCCATCTTCATCTTCTATTTCAAGTAATTTCCCGATAGCACCAGATTCTGCCATTTGAATGATTTGGTCAAAATCAATGTTTTTTAATATTTCTTTATTACCTGAACCTGAAAATTGCATGTTAGATTGAAGGCCTATTTTAATAAGGCCAATAGGTAAATTAATACGAACCTTACTTCCATCAGAATCATTGATTACCAATCTTAAAATCATGTCTTTAGGATCTTTATGTTCTGTACGTTGTTGAACGGTTACTGGTTCAACTTTTTTTCCTAATAGGTCATCTAAACTGACACTCAATAAATCACTTAATTCAGACAAAATCGTAATATCCGGATACGAAATATCATTTTCCCATTTACTTACTGCTTGAAGGGGATATGTTAAATTTATTGGCAATATCCTGTTGTGTTAAATTTTTAGCCTTTCTAAGTCTTTGAAACCTTACTCCAAATGATTCTTGCATATGACATGCCTCCTTTTACCTAAATTATATCGGTTTAAGTTAGGTAAGTTAATCTTATTTTGGTAGTTTTTGTAACTTATAGGTTGAATATTCACTCAACTATTGGTTGTATTAATAGTATATCAAGATTTTTAAACCAATTATCTATGAAAAAGGAACTTTCAAAAAGTTCCTTTCAATTTATTAGTATTTATCTGATTTTATTCTCATGAACACTTTAATTAACTCATTAGCCAATACTGGGACTAAGGCAAAGCCAATTACATATATCCAGTCGATTAATGTTAACCACTGTACACCAAACGCATCTTGTAAGAACGGAACAGCAATAACACCTATTTGTAAGATTGTTCCAGCAATTAATGAACCAAATAACCATTTATTTTTAAATAACCCGACATGTAATATAGATTTATGGGTATGTCTCATAGTAAATGCATAAAATAATTGACTCATTGCAAGCACTACAAATGCCATCGTTGAAGCATATACAAACGATTGTGAACCTTTAGTTACTGTGTGTAATGTCGTAATAGATAATGATGAATCATGTTCTAATAAACCAACCACAAAGGCAGTTAAAGTCATTAATCCTACTAATACACCACCAATAATTGCTCTAATGCCTGCACCATGTGCAAAGAAAGATTCTTTAGCAGGTCTTGGCTTGTTTTTCATAACATCAGGATCACCTGGATCCATCCCTAAACTAATGGCAGGTAAGGTATCTGTCACTAAGTTAATCCATAATATTTGGGTAGCTATCAGCGGTGCTGGCCAGCCTAGTAAAACCGCTAAGAAAATAGCAATAATTTCACCTAAGTTACAAGATAGTAAGAAAATAACAGCCTTCTTAATATTGTTATAAATATTTCTACCTTCTTCAATAGCATGAACAATTGTCGTAAAGTTATCATCGGTTAGAATCATATCAGCTGCACCTT
>CAYJBF010000023.1:0-12122 GCA_964368415.1 uncultured Acholeplasmataceae bacterium
TTATAAATATAGTGTGAACGTTAACCAAAATGAAACACTAAGAACTTTAAAATACATTAGAAATGATATTGTTGGCCACCCTACACATAGAACCTATTCCGAAGGTGGGATTGGGTATTCACAGATTAACATTGATCAGACCACTAAATTGACCATTTACTATGAGACCCATTTTTTCAAAAAAGGGATTCATTCTTCAAGTCAAAAAGAAATTAACACTGAAGATTTGATGAAAGCATTTATTGAAGAAGCAACCATGATTGTTGGTGAGGTTAAAAACCATTTGGTTGAACCCGTTAAAGTTAAAAGACTTTCAGAAATGGCGTATCAGTTTTATTTAAAACTTCAAATTGAAACATTTGATTTAGACTTATTAACCACATTAAAAGAAACATTTAAAAAAGACCATCATTTAACCGATAAATCTAAAAATCGATTGTTATGGCGAATTGGTTTATTAGAAATATTAAATAGATGGCAAGATATTGATAAAGAATATGATGAACTTATCGATTATCTCATTAAAGAACAAGCGATTAAAATATATAAGATTTTGTGTGATATAGAAGAAGTTGAATCAAAGTATTTAATCAATAAAACACCAGAACTATTACTGAGTGTCTACCGTTTTTTTAAACAACACCCTGAAGCTTTAATGTATCTTAAAAATCTACATGATTATACCCACCAGTTTTATGATAATGATTTAGAAGAATTAGTTAAGTTCACCAATAAATACCCTAAAGCCAATAAACTATTTAGGTTTTTAGCTAGACAAACCGATGGGGATAAAGTGTTTCTGATCGGGTCAGCTATTCAAAAATTTGACGCAAAAAAAATGTAGAAAATTCTACATTTTTTTATAATAGATGACTAAGTGCCACCAACATGGATTCATATATCTTAAAGAAAATATTGGATTTGTGTAAATCGCTATATGTTAACTGTTTGGATTTTCTAATCGTATCTTCCATAAACGTTTGAATTGACTCGAGGGCTTTTGATTGATAAATCCAAACAGTGTTTTCATAGTGTAAATAAAATGATCTAAAATCAAAGTTACAGGTTCCAACTGTCGCAACCTCACCGTCTACCAACATGATTTTAGAATGGATAAACCCTGGGGTATAAGAATGAATATAGACATTAGGGAACTTTACTAATTGTTTTAAGTAGTATTCGGTAACTGTAAACACCATTTTCTTGTCGGGTATCGCGGGAATGATAATATGGATTTTCACCCCACCTAAAGCTTGAATTTTAAAAGCGTTTAACATGTCTTCATCAATAATAAAGTAGGGGGTTGTAATATAGATATCCTTACAAGCACTGTAAATCATTTGAGTATAAACATTTTTAGATAAATAAGACTGGTCCAGAGGTGAATCGGTAAATGGAACAATGATACCATCAGGGGTAGAAAATCGAATTGGTTTAAAGGGTTCTAATAAAGTAGTGGTATTACGATGCAAGTCCCAGGATTCTATGAATGAAGCCGTTAAACTATAGACTGCATCCCCTTTTAACATGATTGCAGCATCATGCCAGTGTCCAAATCGTTTTTTAATATTGGCATATTCATCTGCCATGTTAATGCCACCTGTAAACCCAACATCACCATCGATTACAATTATTTTTTTATGGTCACGGTAATTAAATGAAACATTAAACCGTAATTTCATGGGGTTAAAAGTCACGGTTTTAATGCCTGCTTTTTCCATCCGCCTACGAAACCCTTTGTTAATTCTTATAGAAGAACCAAAGTCATCATAAATTAATCTCACATCTAAACCCTCTTTAACTTTTTCTAACAAAATCGGGTACATGGTTTTCCAAATTTGACCGGTTTCTTCTAAAATGAAGTATTCCATAAAAATGAATTTTTTCGCATTCTTTAATTCATTAATGACATGTTCAAGTTTTACAGCACCACTTTCTAAGAACGTGATTTCCGTATTTTCATAGTGGGGGTAAACCGCACTTTGAATATTATTAATTTGCTTATCATAAGGACTTTTAACCCCATGTGTATTATCTACCAATGAGGCCATTTGAAGCTTTCTAAATTGGCTAATGGCTTCTACCCGTTTAATATGTTTACGCGTAATGGTAATAGGTTTAAATGTTAAATAAAATAGTCCCCCGAAAATAGGGGCAATAATCATAGGAATAACCCAGCTTACTTTATAAACAGTGGGTTCATCACTCTTTAAAATTAAGATGACAAGCAAGAAACTAAGCCCGTTTGAAACATAAAGAAAATACTTAGTATATTCATTTAAAAGTAATACCACAACAAAAAAGATGGCGATTTGAAATAGTGCCAAAAAAGCGATAATGGTAACTTTATGGGTTAGAAATCTTAAAAATCTTTTTATCATGTTAATACCTCTTTTGTTCTATTATAACGGTTTTAGATTGTTTTCTCTATATATTGCGAAGAAATTATTGTTATCATGATAAAAATGATTAATTTATTGTATAATGTTTGTGAGGTGTTATAATGAGAAACTTGACTATGTTAGTGGATTTTTACGAACTAACAATGGCTAATAGCTTTTATGTTTTAGACAAAAATGAGCAAGCCACATTTGATTTATTTTTTAGAGATGTACCTGATGATGGTGGCTATGCCATTATGGCTGGACTCGAACAAGTGATACAATACATTCAAGAATTAGAATTCTTTGAAAGTGATATTGTTTATTTAAGAAGTAAAAAGATTTTTGATGAGCGCTTTTTAGATTACTTAAAGAATTTTAAATTTACTTGCACCGTTCATGCGGTAAAAGAAGGAACGCCAATATTCCCAATGGAGCCAGTATTAACTGTAACAGGCCCAATTATTGAATGTCAACTAATAGAAACCATGTTACTTTTAACCATTAACCACCAAAGTTTAATTGCGACAAAAACAGCAAGAATTGTCAATGCCGCTCAAGGAAGAACAGTAATGGAATTTGGATCAAGAAGAGCGCAAGGTTATGATGCAGCCAACTTTGGTGCAAGAGCTGCCTATATTGCGGGAGCGGTAGGCTCAGCCAATGCCTATACCGATAAAACTTTACAAATCCCGGCGTTAGGGACGATGGCTCACTCTTATGTTCAAAGTTTTGATACGGAATATGAAGCCTTTTTAGCTTATGCGAAAACATACCCAAATAATACAGTATTATTAGTAGATACTTACTCAACCTTACATTCAGGGATTCCAAATGCGATTAAAGTAGCCAAAGAATATTTAGAACCAAAAGGGTACCGATTAAAAGGAATTAGAATTGATTCTGGTGACTTAACGTATTTATCAAGAGCATCAAGAGTCATGTTAGATGAAGCAGGATTAACTGACTGTAAGATTACTGCCTCTAACTCCCTAGATGAATACTTAATTCAAGAACTTATTCGTCAAGGTGCTAAAATTGATTCATTTGGGGTTGGTGAAAGATTAATTACTTCAAAGAGCGATTCTGTATTTGGTGGGGTTTATAAGTTATCGGCTTTACAACAAGATGGAAAATGGATTCCAAAGATGAAACTGTCTGATAACCCACAAAAAACAACCATTCCTGGTCAAAAACGTTTATACCGTTTATTTGATAAGGATAACATGGCTATCGCAGACGTCATTACGTTAGATAATGAAACGATTGACCCAACTAAACCATACTTATTGTTTGATCCTGTTTATCCTTATAAGAATAAGACAGTAGAAAACTTTAAAGTAGTATCTTTATTAGAACCTATTTTTGTGGATGGTGAATTGGTCTATAATAGACCAACTTTAAAAGAAATTAGAGATTATAATCAAACTCAAATGAAAACCATGTGGGATGAAATTAAACGTTTTGAACGCCCACACCAATATTATGTTGATTTATCAAAACCTTTATGGGATTTAAGACAAAATATTATTGATGAGATTAAGAAACAATAAGCCGCCTAAAAACGGCTTTTTTATTGTTAAATTGAATTGAATTAAATACCTAAATTGACTATAATAAATATTGTGTGTAAAAAAGGACGGTTGCCGTGAATAAAAACGAATTAAGAAAACATAATATACTTTATAACCCAAACATTATAAAGACCATGATTATCATGGCGTTACCTTTGTTTCTATCCAATTTATTGAAAAGCTTTCATGATATTGTCGACTCGTTTTATTTAGCAAGAATGGATGTATCACCCGAAACCATTGCCTCTAGTTTAGCGGCAATTAATATTCACTGGCCAATCTATAACATGTTTAATGCATTTGGGATTGGTTTATCAATAGCGGCAGTAGGGATAATTAGCCAATATGTCGGTGCTAAACAAGAAAAAGAAGCACAAATATATTCGGCTAAACTCGTTACGTTTGCTTTTAGTTTAGGTATAATAATTACAGCTTTACTATTTTTTTCAGCCCCAGTCATTTCATATTTAAT
Organism: uncultured Acholeplasmataceae bacterium; assembly: GCA_964368415.1. Taxonomy (GTDB): domain Bacteria; phylum Bacillota_I; class Bacilli_A; order Acholeplasmatales; family UBA5453; genus UBA5409. Next base: position 4,428 of record CAYJBF010000023.1, read on the forward strand.
GGGTGCAAAAGGTCAAACTTCAGACTTCTTTATTACGTATTTAAGATACCGTTCATTTGAGTTTCCGTTTTATTATGTGTTTGCGGTTTATCAATCGATAAGACAAGCTAGAGGTGACACTATGTCACCAGTAATACTATCAGCCTCATCTATTCTATGGAATATATTATTTACTTGGTTATTAATTAGTGTGATGAAATTAGGTATTCATGGTGCAGGGATTTCAACTTTATCGGCTCAACTAGTTATATTTCCATTTGTTTTAGTGGGATTATTTAAATCAAAAAAACACCCGAATGTGGATGTTAAGGATTTAGGTTATGACAAAACGATATTAAAAGAAATTTCAAGATTTGCATTACCAAGTGCGATATCACAATTATTATCTTCGTTAGGGTTTGCGGTAATTCAAGCGATGATCTTATCTTATGGTGATGTTGTAAGTAGTGGTTTTTCAACTGGAAATAGAATTAGCGGTCTATTATTAAATCCAGCGATGGCAATTGGATCGGTTTTAGCGGCATTTGTTGGTCAAAATATTGGTAATAATAACCCAGAACGGGCACTAAAAAGTTATAAGATTTCTCGGAATATGAGTTTTATTTTTATGGTGATTGGAACTGCGATAGCATTACCTTTAGCGCCACAACTCATAGTTGGGATTGTAGGGACTAAAAATCCTGATATTAATAGAGTTGCTTTAGAATATTCATTTTGGATATTAACCACTCAACCCTTAATGGCACTTTACACCAATTACATGAGTTTATATAATGGAAGTGGAAATAACAAATTCTCACTACTTATAAGTATAATTAGATTATGGGGACTGAGAGTTCCACTTGTGTTATTCTTTATGTATGGAACGAGTATTGGTTATCAAGGTATTTGGTATGCTATGGCAATCAGTAACGTGTTAATTTTAGGATTAGGTCATTACTTATTTAAAAAAGTTGATTTCCAAAAAAAGGTGAAAACAATTGATACGAAACCTACTACAGCAACAATTTGATTTTGTCGGTGTAATTGATGTAAAAAGGTACGTCGATTATACCCGAACTAAAGTTGATTTATCACAATATAAATCAATGTTTGTTGTGGGCTTGGCTTATAGTAAAGAGGTTCTGCCGCATACGAAAAAAGCTTTAACTGCATCACTTTATACTTACGGGTTAGATTATCATAAGGTATTTAATAATATATTTAATAACATGAATTTAGAGGATAATTATTTAGGGTTAGTGGATAATCATGACCTGGATGAAAGAACCGCTTTAGAGTTAACAGGTCTAGCTTATAGAGGTAAAAATAACTTGATGATTCATAAAGAGTTTGGTAGTTATTTCTTTATTGGGTTGGTTTTATCAAAAATACATTATGACGAAGAAATAATTGAAAATCAGGATTCATGTGGCGACTGTGTAAAATGTATTAAAGCTTGTCCAGTGGGTGCTTTAACTTTTGGGTATCAAGTTGATAAGTGTATTAGTGCTTATAATCAAACCAAAAAAGTTCTTACCCAAGACGAGGTTAAACATAATTATTTATTATTAGGATGCGATATTTGTCAAAGAGTCTGTCCTAAAAATAAAGGAATTAAAGTATTGAATCATGAAGCGTTCAAGATTTACCAACATGCTTATGTGGAGATAAATGATTTATTTAATTTATCCAATAAAGCATTTCATGATAAATATGGTAAGGCCAGTTATTTATGGCGTGGAAAGACGTTATTAATGCGTAACGCCTTAACGGTATTATTAAAGCAAAACAATAAAGATTTTAATGAATTAATTAGGCAGTCCTTAAAAAGCACCAATTATCCGGAATGGTATAAAGAAACAGCCCAATATGTCTTAGAAAAGTTAGAAGGTTAGTTATGTTAAATATTGTATTATATGAACCAGAAATTCCTCAAAACACAGGAAACATAATGAGAACTTGTGTAGGAATTAACGCCAAACTTCATTTAATTGAACCGTTAGGTTTTAAGTTATCCGAAAAATATATTAGAAGAAGTGCTCTAGATTATATTAAAGACTTAGATTATACGGTTTACCCAAACTATAATGATTTTGTTTCTAAAAACAAAGGACATTATTTTTTCTTAACGCGTTATGGAAAGCACGTGTATACGGAAATTGACTTTAAAAAGTATGAAGGCGAAATCTATTTAATCTTTGGAAAAGAATCTACGGGTGTAGATAGAACCATTCTCGCTAATCATATGGATCAAACATTTAGAATACCAACTTCTGATAAGATAAGAAGTCTTAATTTATCAAATAGTGTGTCTATTGTTGCGTTTGAATTTATGAGACAGTTTAATTTTATGGATTTAGAACGCTTTGAACCAGAAACACTTAAAGGCAAAGACTTCTTAGATAAATTCTTATGAGAATATTAATCACGGCCTTTGAGCCATTTGATGGCAGAATAACCAATAGTAGTCTACTATTGTTAGACCAAATAAGTCTAAATGTTGATAAAAAAATATTGCCTGTGGATGCTGATAAAATTTATTCATCATTTGAAAAACTTTCTATAAAGAATTATGATATAGTAATCATGTTAGGTGAAGCAAATATCCCTAACATTAGATTGGAACTTGTTGCTAAAAACATCTTAGATATGCGTATTAAAGACAACCAAGGCAACCAGTTTAGTAATGAAGTTATTGTAAATGATGGAAGAAGTATTTTAAGGACAAACCTTCTTTTAGATAAATTAAATTTAACGAAATTTGATTTATCAGAAGATGCGGGTTCTTTTTTATGTAATATGGCTTATTATTTATTATTGAATGATAATCATCCTTGTGATAAAGCATTTGTTCATATACCAATAAATAATCCTAATTATAAAGAAACATTGGAGGAATTGATTCTTGAAATTACCAAAACATCAAACTTTAGGTGAAGAACTAGCGAATGCAATCAGCCATGGCGTTGGTGCCTTGCTTAGTATTGCTGGAATGATATTAATGATTATTAAAGCCCAAACCACAGAAGCGGTTGTTGGGGTTAGCTTATTTGGTACATCAGCCATTATTCTATATACCATGAGTTGTTTATACCATTCATTCAAAAGAGAATCTGTGGTTAAACGTGTATTTAGACGGTTCGATCATGCCAGTATTTATTTACTCATTGGGGGAACCTATTTACCCGTTTTCTTAATTGTATTTAAGCACCCAATCGATATTTATTTTATTGTTTTACAGTGGGCAATTATTATCACTGGGGTTACACTAAAATCGGCTAGATTTAATAAATTTAAAGCAATACACTTTATTTTATATTTGATTTTAGGTTGGAGTGGTATTTTAGTTTTTAAACCCTTATATCAAGCCAGTCCAGAAGCTTTTTATTGGATCTTAGCGGGTGGGGTTTCTTACACGCTGGGGACAATATTTTACGGATTTAGAAAGTTCAAATACAATCATTTTATTTGGCATTTATTCGTATTAGGAGGCACTATCCTCCACTTTTTCGCGATTTACTTACATTTATTATAATCTTGATAAACGATAGATTAATTGATAAAATACATATGTTAAGGAGAATTATTATATGAAAATCATAAGTGTTAATAGCGGTTCAAGCAGTATCAAATTCCAATTATTTGATATGCCAGAAGAACACGTTGTCTCAAGTGGACAAGTAGAAAAAATTGGTTTTAGCGATGCGATTGTAACCATCAAATTTAATGGTGAAAAACACCAAAAAATTACCCCAATTAAAGATCATGCCACAGGTGTAAAAGAAATTATTGATGGGTTAATTAAGTTTGGCGTTTTAGCTGATATGAGTGAAATTAAAGGTGTTGGACATAGAATTGTACAAGGTGGCGAATACTTTAAAGAAAGTGCTTTGGTTACTAAAGAAGTATTAGACAAGATTATTGCCTATGCAGATATGGCACCACTGCACAATATTCCTAATGCGATTACCATTAAGGGTTTCCAAGCTATTTTACCGAATGTACCACATGTAGCGGTATTTGATACCACTTTCCACCAAACCATGAAAGAAGATGCTTATCTATACGCAACCCCATACGAATGGTATACAGAATATGGTGTAAGAAGATATGGTGCACACGGAACCTCACATAAATATATTAGCCAAGAAGTGAACAAATTATTAGGTAGAAATGATACTAAAGTAATCGTATGTCATATTGGAAACGGCGCAAGCATTTCAGCAGTTAAAGATGGACAATGTGTAGATACTTCTATGGGATTCACACCACTTGAAGGGATACCAATGGGAACCAGAACAGGTAACCTAGACCCTGCAATCTTAAACTTCATGGAACATAAACTTAATGTTGATTCTGATGAAATGTATCAAATTTTAAATAAAAAAGGTGGATATCTAGGTGTATCTGGTGTATCTAGTGACGCGAGAGATCTAGAAGCCGCAATGAATGAAGGCAACCACCGGGCAAAACTAGCGTATGAAATTCAAACCAAACGTATTGCCGATTATATCGGTTCCTATTATGTTTATATGGGCGGATTAGATGCGATTGCATTTACGGCAGGCATTGGTGAAAACTCACCAACCCTAAGACGATTTGTCTTAGAAAGATTAGAAGTACTTGGTGTTAAGATGGATGAAAATTTAAATAACACAAGAGGATCACAAGTAATTTCTAGCGAAGACTCTAAAGTTAAAGTATTTGTTTTAAGTACAGACGAAGAAGTTATGATTGCTAGAGATACAATGGCTTTTGTAAAATAATTAAAAGGGCAATTTGCCCTTTTATTATTGTATAATGGAATTAGAGGGTTGCTTAAGGAGGACTTATGGCAAATTTTGTAGAATTTAAAGTTAAAAAAGCTCAAACGGTAAGAGAGTTTATAGAAGCTTTTGGCGTATCTAAAAAAATCACTTACAAACAAGAAATGTATAATTTAATTAGGGTTAACGGAGAAATTGCGAAACTCCATCATAAAATAAAAGAAGGCGATGTTATCTCTTTTAAATTAGCCCCTTTAGATGGTTCAGTTAAACCTTTTGAAGGTGAGGTCCGAATTGTTTATGAAGACGAGGATGTGGTGATTGTTAATAAGCCAAGTGGGTTATTAATTCATGAAGATGGGAATACGTTTAATACGTTAACCAATCGATTAAATTTCCACTACCAACAATTAGGCAATGACTATCCAGTCCTTCCTGCTCATAGACTTGATGTGGATACTTCCGGGATTGTTATATTTGCGAAACACTTTATGAGTTTAGCGGATTTATCGAACCAATTTGAAAATCAAAGTGTTAAAAAGATTTATGTTGCGGTAGTGGACAATATCTTAAGTAAAAAAGAAGGTCAAATTACGCATAAGATTGGTAAAGATAGACACTCTAAAAGACAAATGGTTACCCCAACGGGTAAAGATGCCACAACGTATTATAGAGTAATTGATGAAACAGAAAACCAGTCCAAAGTAGAAGTGGAAATTAAAGGTGGTAGAACACATCAAATAAGAGTTCATATGGCTTATATTGGTCATCCATTAGTAGGCGATACACTATATGGAAAAACATCAAATAGTAGACTTTTACTACACTTTAAGAAAATAACATTTAAACACCCTAGAACAGGAAAACCATTTTCTTTCACAATTGAAGAAACATTTTAGATAATTTTGTAAAAATTATGTAAGAAGTCTACTTGGTAGGCTTTTTTTCTTTTTATTTTTAAATTTATTGTTATAATGGGTACTATATGTGAGGAAAAGGAATGAATTTTAGTAGTAAAAAACAACTTAAAAAACAACAATTATTTAAAGAATACTTAGAAATAGTTAAAGATTTACTAGAAGATGAAGAAGTTTTAGAAATGGATTTATACCGTCAACACGGTCAAGTGTCGACTTTAGTCCATAGTATATACGTTTCATTCACCTCGTTTAAACTAGCTAAGAGATTTAAGCTAGACTATATTAGTTCTGCAAGAGCGGGTTTACTCCATGATTTTTATTTATATGATTGGCGAGATGTGAAATATGAAAATACAACCCACCGAAAAATGCACCCTAAGATCGCTTTAGAAAAGAGTAAGAAGAAGTTTTCTGTAAATGAAAAAGAGGAAGACATCATTTTAAGACATATGTTTCCGGTGGTACTAAAAGTATTACCTAAGTATAAGGAATCATTCTTAGTGGCTTTGGTTGATAAATACTGTGCCGTCATGGAAGTACTAATTCCTAAAACTAAATTTAGACTAAGATTATTCCACAAAAGAATTCAAAAACATCAAGCACTACAACAAATTTAGATAGTAATATATTAAAGCACAAGAATCGTGCTTTTTGTTTTTTTAGAATCATTGAATTATGTAAACTATGATATAATATTTAAGAGGTAAGAATATGGCATTAACAGTAGGATCACAATTAGAAATAGAAATTAAACGTTTAGGGATTAACGGCGAAGGGATTGCTTATGATAACAGAAAAGCAATTTTTGTTGATTTTGCTCTTCCTGGAGAAATCGCTAAAATTGAAATATTAGAAGATTTTAACACATACTATAAGGCGAAACTCATTGAAGTAATCAAAACTTCAAAAGATAGAGTTACCCCTTTTTGTCCTGTATATAATGAATGTGGTGGTTGTCAACTTCAACACCTAAGTTATCAAGGTCAATTAGATTTAAAGCGTGAACTTATCCTTCAAGCTTTAAATAGATATACTAAAGGTAAAATAAAATTTGGGCTGGTTAAAAATACTATCGGTATGGATAATCCACTTAATTACCGTAATAAAGCAAGTTTACCTGTGATGTTTCAAAATGAAAAAACCACAGTGGGTATGTACAAACCTAACTCTAACCATTTAGTGGACTTTACAACCTGTCCAGTACAAGATGATGAGTTAAATAAGGTATATAAACTCATCTTAAACCAAATGGAAAAACGTAAGATAGAAGCAACCAACCATGGTGGTGTAGTTAGATTCATTATTGTAAGAAGAGCCCATCACACAGGTGAGGTTCAAGTTACATTTATTGTCACAGAAAAAGATGAAAAAGTTAGAGCTTTAGGTAAATACTTAGTTGATAAATTTGATCAAATAAAGAGTGCTTATGAGGTTGTTAATTCGAATATGAAATCACATGAGTTTTTCACCAATCAAATTAAATTAGTTGGGGGTGAACCAACGATTAATGAATCTTTAGGAGGAATTAATTATAAATTGTCCCCTGATGCATTCTTCCAACTCAATACCCCTCAAGCAATTAAATTATATGAAAAAGTGGTTTCAATTGGGGCGTTTAAAAAATCAGATGTTGTTGTCGATGCATTTGGTGGGGTTGGACCATTTGCGTTCTATATTGCCCCACATGTAAAACAAGTTTATTCAATTGAACTGGAAAAAGGGTCTCATGATTCCTTAGTTGAAACCATCAGCAATAACGATGTTCAAAATATTACACCTTTATTAGGGGATGTTAAAACCGTCTTAAATAAAGAGAAAATTAAAGCCGATGTTATGTTGTTTGACCCACCAAGAGTTGGTTTAGGAAAAGCATTTACTGACTTTATCTTGAAATATAAACCAAAGAAATTAATTTATGTTTCTTGTAACCCTTCTACACTTGCCAAAGATTTGAATGAACTCTTACAAGCTTATGAGGTTAAAAACATTACACCTATTGATATGTTCCCGCACACATCACACGTTGA
>CAYJBF010000024.1:0-11950 GCA_964368415.1 uncultured Acholeplasmataceae bacterium
GATTATTGGTAAAGTCATTGGTGAAGATGATAATTTTTATCGTCTTGAATTAGGTAGAGAAGTAACAACTTTACTACCAAAAAGAGAATGCCTGCCAAATGATAAGTTTGTTGAAGGTGAATCTATTAAAGTATTCGTTTCACAAGTTGAAATGAAATCTAAAGGACCTAAGATTTTAGTAACCCGTTTAGATAAGAGTTTTGTAACAAGATTATTTGAAGATTTAATTCCTGAAGTCAAAGAAGGTATCGTTGAGATTATGGGTGTTGCCCGTGATGCAGGTGATAGAGCTAAAATCGGGGTTAAATCAAATGATTCAAACGTCGATGCGATTGGTTCATGTGTAGGACCAGACGGTATTAGAATTAAAGAAATCGTTAGAGCATTATCAGGCGAAAAGGTCGATTTATTCTTATGGAGTGAAAACGAAAAAGACTTAATCGCTAACTCCTTACAACCAGCTGATGTAATTAACGTTATTGATATTAATCAAAGCCAAAAGACGGCACTAGCTATAGTTGAAGATGATAAATTATCTCTTGCAATTGGTAAAGGCGGTCAAAACGTTAAACTTGCTGTTCAAGCGATTGGTTGGAAGATTGATATTAAATCAGTTTCTATGGCTAATAGTGAGGACATAGATTATTAATAGGTGGTATTTATGACAGTTAAAAAAATTCCAATGAGAACTTGTGTTGTAACAAAAGAACAAAGACCCAAACAAGATTTAGTTCGTGTTGTAGCAACCAAAGAAGGTTTGGTCTCTGTAGACTTAACCGGTAAAGCAAATGGGCGAGGGGCTTATTTAACACTAGAAAAAAGTGTAATTGAAAAAGCCATTAAAACCAAAGCTTTGGATAAAAAACTTGAAGTAACAATCGCAAATGAAATTTATCAAGAATTATTAGAACTTGCTAAAAATGCCAAATAGGTTAGGACTAGCCCTAAGGGCCTCTAAATTAACTACCGGTACCGATCAAGTTGTTAGAGCGGTTCAATCAGGTAAAGCACACTTAGTGTTCTTAGCCAGTGATGCAGCTGCAAATACCACCAAGAAGATTACCGATAAATGTCAGTTTTATCAAGTCGAAGTATCAACTATATTTGATTCTGAAACCTTATCAAAGGCGATTGGAAAATCAAATATCAAATGTGTCGCTATACTAGATAAAGGGTTTAAAGACATGTTTAAAAACTAAATAAAAAGGAAGTGAATATATGAAGAAACGTTATGAAATAGAAAAAGACGTTGAATCAAAGAAATACAGCAAACAAGAAGTGAGACAAACCAATATTCCAAAGAAAAAACAAGTCACCACAAAAGGTAAGGTTTTAATATATAAACCTAATATGTCAGTTAGTGATGTTGCTGTTAGTTTGGGCATTTCTAATGCTGAAATAATTAAGCGTTTAATGTTATTAGGGGTAATGACTTCAATTAACCAAACAATTGACCGTGACACTATTGAACTTGTTGCTATGGACTTAGGATTTTCAATAGAAAATGAAGTTATCACAGATATTACAAGATATGATGAAATGACTTTTGATGATAAAGAAGAAGACTTAATTCATAGACCACCAATTGTAACAGTAATGGGTCACGTAGACCACGGTAAAACAACTTTACTAGATGCTATTAGACATACAAGAGTAGCACAAGGTGAGGCAGGTGGCATTACGCAACACATTGGTGCTTATCAAGTAGAAATTAACGGACAAAGAATTACATTTATTGATACTCCCGGTCACGCTGCATTTACAGAAATGCGTGCTAGAGGGGCTCAAGTAACCGATATTTGTATTATTGTTGTTGCTGCAGATGACGGGGTTATGCCTCAAACAGTAGAAGCAATTGATCATGCTAAATCAGCCAATGTTCCAATTATTATTGCTGTAAATAAAATCGATAAACCACAAGCAAATCCAGACCATGTTAAAACCGAATTATCTAATTTAGGATTAGTCCCTGAAGCATGGGGTGGTAATACGCCATTTGTTGAAATTTCAGCGTTAAAAAACATGGGGATTGATGACTTATTAGAAGTAGTTGTATTAGTGAGTGAAATTCAAGAATTAAAAGCCAATCCGAATAGACTTGCTACTGGTACTGTCATTGAAGCCCGTCTTGATAAAGGTAGAGGTGTTGTTGCAACTGTAATCGTTAAAAATGGTACATTGAAGATTGGAGATAACTTAGTTTGTGGTAACACTTATGGTAAAGTTAGAACCATGTCCGATGGAACTAAAAAACGTATTCAAACTGCACTACCAAGTCAACCAATTGAAATTACTGGTTTAATGGAAGTCCCTTTAGCAGGGGATAAATTTGTTTGTTTAGAAGATGAAAGACAAACCAGACAAATCTCTGAGGAAAGAACATCGCGTCAAAGAGAAGGTGATCTAGCAAAACAAAAGAAAGCATCTCTTAATTCTATGTTTAAAGAAGCCGAAGCGGCTGAAAAAGAATTAGTTCTTATTATTAAAGGCGATACTCAAGGTACAATTGAAGCTCTTAAGGGTTCATTAGAAAAACTTAATATTGAAGGGTTACATGTCAATATTATCCGTTCAAGTGTTGGGGCAATTACTGAATCTGACGTTGCTTTAGCGGATGCATCAAATGCAATTATTTTAGGATTTAACGTAAGACCTATCGCAATGGTACGTGATTTAGCTAAAACTCAAGGGGTTGAAATTCGTTTATATAACGTAATCTATAAAGCCATTGAAGATATTGAAGCTGCTTTATCAGGTATGTTAGAGCCTGAATTTGAAGAAGTTGTTACTGGACAAGCTCAAGTAAGAGAAGTATATAAAATAAGTAAGATTGGAACCGTTGCGGGATCTTATGTCACTGATGGAACTATTATTAGAAACAGTGGAATGCGTGTCCTAAGAGAAGGTATCGTTATTTTCGAAGGTAAAATGTCTTCCTTAAAACGTTTTAAAGATGACGTTAAAGAAGTGAGACAAGGTTATGAATGTGGAATAAGTGTCGAAAACTTTAACGATATTAAAGTAGGAGACGTCTTAGAAGCATTTAGAGACAAAGAGGTAGAAAAATAATGGTAAGTATTACACTAGAAAGACTTCAATCCTTATTCTTAAGAGAATTAGCTGTTATTGTGAATAAAGACCGTAAAATACAAGGTCAAACTTATTTTAATATTACAGAAGTAAAAATTACTAAGGACTTATCGTTTGCGACAGTGTATTACACAATTTTATCTGACAAAGAAGAAGATTTAGAAAAAGCAAAGAACACTTTAACTCAACTTAATAAACAAATCAGACAAGAATTGTCTCAAAAGGTAAGAAATATTCGTAAAATGCCAGAACTAAAATTCAAGTACGATGAAGCTTTGGCTTACGGAAATAAGATTGATAAAATCATTAAAGAATTAAACTCTACTAAAACAGAATAGCATAAAGCCATATCCTTAACGGGCTATGGTTTTTTATTGAATTTTTCGAAATTCATAAAAATTCATAAAAGTATTGAAATATTCAATGAAATATATTATAATATCATTAAAGAGGTGATTCAATGAGTATAGAATGGATTATGGTTAACGATAAAGAGTTAACAGCAACACTATATAATTCAAACATTACATTGAATAAGTCGTCAAGTTATTACTTTGATAGTGCTTATAAAGTTATTGTAGGAATGGATATTTCAAATAGACAGATACTAATTAAACATTTAAGTAAAGAAGAGTCTATTAGGGGAAACATTGATAAGAACAATTTATTAGACATAAAAATTAAACCAAGTTATGGTAGAATAAGTAGTAGGAAAGTTATGTCAGAAATTGAAAAAACATTTAAGTTAGATTTTTCTAACCACTTGAAGTTTCAAGCATACTGGGATAATACAACTAAAATGTTAAAAATACATCTAGACGAGGTGATTTAATGGACACAATTCAAATGTTAATGATTGGCATATGGGTGTTTGTTTTAATTTCTACCATATTTATTGAGTTTGAAAGTCCTCAACTCGTTAGTATTTGGTTTTCGGTTGGGGCAGTTGTAGCCCTTATTATGGCCGCATTCAATTTACATTATTTGTGGCAAATTGCGACATTCGTAATCGTTTCAATGATCTTAATATTACTAACAAGACCACTCTCGAAACGGTTTATGAAACGAGATATTATTAAAACCAATGTCAGCAGTTTAATAGGTCAACAAGGTACTATTTTGAAAGAAGTAAGTTTAAATCAAAGAGGGGAAGTTCAAGTTCAAACTAGAATCTGGACCGCATTTACTTTAGATAACATTACTATTTTACAAGGTGAAATTGTAAGAATTGTTGATATTGAAGGAAATAAATTATTGGTAGAACCAATTAGAAAGGAAGAGTAGATACATGGATCCAATTATTGTTGTATTAATTATTTTAGGGGTAATATTATTAATTGCTCTAATCATTTCTTTATCCAGTGTTAAAATTGTTAGACAATCAGAGAGTGTTATTATTGAACGTTTAGGTCGTTATTACAAAACTTGGGAAACGGGCATTCACTGGTTAGTACCTTTCATAGATAGAGTTGCTTCTAAAGTGTCTCTTAAAGAACAAGTTATTGACTATGACCCACAGCCAGTTATTACTAAAGATAACGTTACGATGCAAATCGACACGGTAGTTTATTATCAAATCACAGATGCAAGATTATATACCTATGGGGTTAGTAATCCAACTAACGCTTTAGCTAACTTAACCGCAACCACGTTAAGAAATATCATTGGGGCAATTGATTTAGACGAAGCTTTAACCTCAAGAGAACTCATTAACTCAAAACTAAGAATCATACTAGATGAGGCTACAGACCCATGGGGTATGAAGGTCGTCAGAGTCGAACTTAAGAATATTATGCCTCCAAAAGACATCAGAGATGCGATGGAAAAACAAATGCGTGCTGAACGTGAAAAACGTGAATCAATCTTAAATGCTGAAGGAGAAAAACAATCTAAAGTTTTAATTGCTGAAGGTAATAAAACAGCGATGGTATTAGATGCAGAAGGTAAGAAACAAGCAGCAATCTTAAAGGCTGAAGGGGAAGCGGAAGCCATTATAAAAGTGCAACAAGCTACCGCGGAAGGGATCCGTTTAATTCGAGAAGCAAAAGCTGATAGCAATGTACTTGCGATTAAAGGATTTGAAGCGATGGTAGAAGTTTCTAAAGGTCAAGCTACTAAATTAATTATCCCATCTGACTTAACCAGCATTAACACAATTGTTTCAAGCGCTAAAGAAGCATGGGAAGCGAAAACACCTGAATCACCGGTTACACCAGTAACCACAAAAGAAACTAAAACTAAATAATAATGGATGAGCCCATCAAAGGGCTCATTTTTTTCTATAAATATGGTATAATTTTAAATAGGTGAAGTCTATGTATGCTCAAGTTATAGTTGATATTTCTTCAAAACATTTAAATCAAATATTTGATTTTAAAGTGCCTCTTTATTTAAGAGGTTCTTTAAAAGTGGGCATGCGTGTAGTGGTGGATTTTAACCATCAAAAACGATTGGCTTATGTGATTAACATCACGAAGACTTCAAAAATTGCAACCAAAGAGATTTTATACGCATTAGAAGATAAACCAACTCTTTCAGGGGCTCAACTTAAACTAATAAAATATATTCAAGAGACCTCATTTTCTAGTTATAATGAAGCCTTTGAAGTGGTAGTTCCAAAAGCCTTACGTGCAACTTATGAACATTATGTCACCATAAAAGACATTAAATTAATTCCCAATGTTTTAATTCCTTTTATAAAAGACGGTATTATTTGGTTAGATGATTTAAACAATGATCATTTTAAATTGGTGAATAAATTAATCAGTGAAGGTTTATTAACTAAAGAAGTTGATGTTATTGATAAAGGTGAAATTAAATTCCAAAATGCTGTTTATGTCGTTAACAAAGATATTAAATTGACCCCTAAACAAACCTTAATCGTTCAAAGAATAGGCGGTGAAGTGGTATTTATTAAAGATTTAGTAGGGGAGTCTTATTCAAGAGGAATTATTGATACATTAATTAGAAAAAAAGTCTTAAGAGTAAAATCTATTGAATATTATAAACAAGAAAATACGACCTATAAAACCAATGAATCGGTCATTCGGTTAACAACAGAACAACAAGATGCGGTTGATCAGATTAATTTAAATAAATATAAAAGGTATTTGTTGTTTGGTCCACCGGCCTCTGGTAAGACTGAAGTGTATTTAAGGGTATTAGATAAACTTCTAAAACAAAAGAAACAAGTCTTAATCTTAGTTCCTGAAATTGCCTTAATTTATCAAATGGTTTCTAGAATTAATGAGAGATTTGATGAAGAAGTATTAATCTATCATAGTAATTTAAATACCCAAGAAAAATATGATGCTTACAGAAAAGTTAAAGAAGGTAGAATCAAAGTTGTTGTAGGAACTAGGAGTAGTCTGTTTCTGCCTTTAAATGACTTGGGTTTGATTGTATTGGATGAGGCGCATGATTCTGCCTTTATTCAAAAACAAATGCCGTTTTATGACACTAAAGCCTTAAGCTATCTTTTAGGCGAACACTTCAAGATTCCGGTTATATTAGGTACGGCTACCCCTACGGTTAATTTAGTCTATGATACAGATTTAGAAATGATTAAATTACTTAAATTGAGTAAACCTATATTTGGTCAAGAAATAGATCTTAAATTAATCGATATGAAAAAAGCACCGACCTTAAAAGAAGATAATTTCTTATCGCTTGAGTTGGTAGACAATATAAAAGAACGCTTAAATAAAAATGAACAAGTTATATTACTTAGTAACCGAAGAGGTTATGCTCCATTTGTGATGTGTAGAACATGTGGTTATGTTCCAACTTGTCCAAGTTGTGGGGTAAACCTTGTCTATCATAAAGAAAAAGAACAGTTAATTTGTCATCATTGTGGGTATAAAGAGTCCTATAATGAAACTTGCAAAGTTTGTAAAACTAAAAATATTTTACCAGTAGGTTTTGGTACTGAACAAGTTTGTGAAAGTTTAAAGAAATTATTTCCCAAATCAAGAATCCTTCGAATGGATGGGGACACTACCAAGAAAAAAGGGTCTTATGATAAAATGTTAACAGCATTTAAAAATAATGAGTATAATATCTTAGTGGGAACCCAAATGGTTTCTAAAGGACATCATTTTGAAAATGTTACTTTAGTGGGTGTTTTACTGGCAGAACAAATGCTCAATTTAAATAGTTATTTATCCAATGAACACACATATAATATCATAAGACAACACATCGGTAGATTAAGAGGTGTCAAAAAAGGTCAAGCCTTGATCCAAACCTTTAATCCTAAGCATTTTGTGTTAGAAAGCATTAAAGACAACAATTTTGATTTGTATTATAAAACGGAACTAAATAATAGAAGACTCTTGAAATACCTACCATTTAATCAAGTTATTAAAGTGACATTTAAAGGCCTTGATGAAGATAAAACGATTAACACTTTAACAAGAGTTAAAAATAATATTATAGCGAAAAATAGTCAATTGACAATATTAGGACCAAGTGCTGAATATGTTTTAATGGACAATAACCGCTTTAATTATAGTTTATTGGTCAAAACATTAAGACATTTTGATCCGAGTTATTTGATGAATTATTTGGATAAACGATACTATAAAGATTATTTAATTGTTATAGATTACTATCCAGATATGGTTTAGAGGTGAAAGAATGAATATTGTATTTATGGGAACACCTGAGTTTAGTGTTCCGATTTTAGAAAAATTAAATGAAATAGCTGACGTTAAATTGGTTGTTACGCAGCCTGATAAAAAGGTTGGAAGAAAACAAGTATTAACCCCTTCTCCAGTAAAACAATTTGCTTTAGAAAAACAACTAGAAGTATTTCAACCGGATAATATTAAAATGGATTATCAGAAAATAGTGGATGTAAAACCCGATATTATTATTACGGCAGCTTATGGGCAAATGATTCCAAGTGCTCTAATTGATAATTATATTATGGTCAATGTGCATGGGTCATTATTACCTAAATATCGTGGTGGGGCTCCAGTTCAAAGAGCCATTATGAATGGCGACTTAGAAACAGGTATCACCATTATGTATATGGAACAAAAAATGGATAGTGGTGCGATTATTGCCCAACAAGCAGTGAAAATTGAAGAGATCGATACCACAACTACATTAATGGAAAAGTTGTCTTATGTGGGTAGAGATTTATTAGCAGCACAGCTATTTAAAATAGTAAACAAAGAAATAACCCCGATTCCACAGATAGATGATCATGTAACATTTGCTTATAATTTAAATAAAAAAGATGAAATACTTGATTTTAATAAACCAACCCACTTGGTTATAAGACAATTAAACGGTTTATTAGATGAACCAGCGGCATCAATATTTATCAATGGTGTAAGAATAAAGGTTTTCAAACTTGAAAAAAGTGATATAATATCAAGTATGAAGCCAGGAATGGTTATTTCAATTGATAAAGAACTACACATTAAAACCTTGGATGGTGCAGTCAGAATTTTAGAGTTATCCGAGCAAGGCAAAAAACGCATGTCTGATAGTGCGTATTTAAATGGTCAAAAATTAATTAGTAAAGGAGATACGGTTAATGAATAAAAAGAAATTATTATTTTCACGTGAAGAAATGACAAGATTATGTGTTGATGCTTTAAAGAGTCGCGGAGTTGAGATTGATGATATTGCTAAAATTAGCTATAAACAACAAGCCCGTTACACTGAAAACATCAAGTTTGAAACTTGTAGAGAATCAGTTCTTAAAATACTATCTTTAAGAGATATTTTCCACCATGTATTATTAGCGGTTGAGTTAGATAAAATGGCAGAAAAGAAAATGTTTGAAGGCCCAATTCAAGATATTATTGAAGCCGATTTAGGTTTATTCGGTGTTGATGAAGTATTAGGGTTAGACGTCGCTAGAATTTATGGAGTTATTGGTATGACTAACTTTGGTGATATTGATGTTAATAAACATGGTATTGTAAATGTGTTAAATACTGAAGGCAAAAAACCTGGTGTTGTTCATACTTTCTTAGACGATATTGTGGGCGCAATTGCTGCTGCAGCATCAACTAGAGTCGCTCAAGTAATTAATGAGGAAATGGCTCAAACTGAGAATTTTGAAAAGATTTCACTTTTTGATGTTGTAGAAGAATAGATAAAGTAGGGATTATTTAATGGCGAAAAAGGATAAAATTAAAAAAGCGACGAAGGGTTTATTTAATCGTTTTTTTGGGTTTGAAACGGGTGTTGATATTACCGATGAAGTTGCGGTCTTACATAGACGAAACATCGTTATTAAAAATATCACATTTGTCTCAAACATTTTTTATTCTATTATTTTGTTTATCGTTGCTTATTATTCAGGGGAAGCTGCTGACTGGTTATTTACCGCTTTATTCTTTCCGTTTACCTTCTTTTTAAATACTGTGATTAAGAGGCTAATTACCTCTGATACGCATGATAAAACTAAACAAGAGGTTGCAATGTATTTACTTGCAGCTTATATGTTTATTTCAGCTGTACTATTCTATGCCAGATTCTATCAAGCACAATCTTTGGAAACATCGGCTTATGTCATGATTTATTATGCTATAGTTGTTATTAGTTTATACCAGTCAAGAAAACTGATTTTATGGAGTGCTTTTGGTATGTTACCAGTAATGACAATTATACACTTTACTTGGACATATCGTATCAATACGGAATATCAAGGTTTAACCATTCAAGAGTTTTTTGCCCAGTTCATTCATGATCAAGCATTTAGTGATATTTTACTAAGAACTTTAATCTTTATTATCTTTATATTGGTAGTTTATGCGATTGTTTCTATAGGTCAATATATGCAATATGAACGCCGAAATGAACTTATTAGAAGGCGCGAGGTTCAAGAGGATTTTACAACCATTGTTTCAGATTTATTCAAGGTAGTATTGTCTTCTAAGTCAACATTCTTAGATACACAGCACGTTAATCTCGTCAGTAAAATGAGTAGTAAACTTGGTTCAATATACGGCCTAGATGAAGAAAAAATAAACAAGATTAAGACGTATTCAAACATTCATTTAAGGTATTCTGAGATTGAGGATTTAGTCAATCCTCCTGCTGAAGCCAACACGGATTATGATGATTTGAAAGCAAAAACTATGTTAGGCAATCAAATTGCCAAAAGACTTCAACTGGCTCAAAAGGCTGAAGATATTGCTAGAGCGCATATTGAGGGAGCAGCTAATCATGTTTTTGTCATTGAAATGCAAAAGATTCAACCAGAGATTACATCACAAATAATTTTATTATGTGATCTCTATATAACCATGAGAAGCACCAAGTCATATAAAAGACCTTACCCTCATAAAACGGTGATTGAGTTGTTTCAAACCCAGTTTAATAGTTACTTTGAGTTTCAAATATTAGAACGATTTTTAAGTTATAAATCAGAATTTGAATCTATGTATAATGACTTTTAATTGATTTAGAAAATTATCATGGTATAATAGAAATACATCTTAAAAAATCATTAAGAGCTACGGAGGTTAATCACCAAAGAGGTAGCAGCAACCTGCAGAAGCAAGGTGCTTCAGATAAGGGGTTATCGCCCAACAATGAGTACAATACTCTTTTCGTTGGGAAAAGAGTTTTTTATTTGTAAAAAGGAAAGGTAGAGAAATATGAAAAGAAAATTATTTACATCTGAATCAGTTACGATGGGCCATCCAGACAAAGTTTCAGATAGAATCGCTGATGCGGTATTAGATGCCATCTTTAAAGAAGATAAGAATGCACATGTCGCTTGTGAGGTTATGTGTACAACTGGCCTAGTGTTAGTAGCTGGAGAAGTTGAAACAACCACCTATATTGACATTGAAAGCATCGTAAGAAAAACTGTAGAAAGTATTGGTTATACCCGTGGAAAATATGGATTTGATGCCGATAATTTAGCGGTATTAACGGCTATCCACAGTCAATCGCCTGATATTGCACAAGGTGTTAATAAAGCTGATGGTTCCATAGGGGCTGGTGACCAAGGGTTAATCTTTGGATTTGCATGTGATGAAACTCCAAATTTCATGCCTTTATCCATTACACTAGCACATGATTTGGTTAAACGACTTGATGAAGTTAGACAAAAAGGAATTCTCGATTTCGTTAGACCTGATGGTAAATCACAAGTCACATTAGAATATGATAATAATGATAAACCATTTAGATGTGAGGCAATTGTTGTTTCTACACAACATCAAGATATGGATATGAATGTATTAAGAGAAGCAATTAAAAAAGAAGTAATTTTTAAAGTTATTCCAAGTGAATTAATTGATGAAAACACAAAAATATTCATTAACCCAACAGGTAAATTTGTTATTGGTGGACCAAAAGGGGATACGGGTGTAACAGGAAGAAAGATTATTGTTGATACATATGGAGGTTACGCAAGACACGGCGGTGGAGCAATGAGTGGTAAAGACCCATCTAAAGTTGATAGAAGTGCAGCTTATATGGCTAGATATTTAGCAAAGAATATTGTTGCGAGTGGAATTGCTTCAAAATGTGAAGTTCAATTAGCCTATGTTATTGGTGAAGTTCAACCAGTTTCAGTTAGAGTAGATACTTTTGGAACCTCAGAAGTATTAGAATCAGCTATTGTTGAACAAATTAGAAAGAAAATTGATTTGACCCCTTCAGGTATTATTAATAGATTTGATCTTTTAAGGCCGATTTATGAATTAACCAGTCATTATGGTCATATGGGCAGAGAAGATTTAAATTTACCATGGGAAAAATTAGATGTAGTCGAATTTTTCAGTGAATTAAAATAAACCAAAAAGTGATAATAAAGCTTAAAATGAGAAAAGTTACTAATAAGTACCTTTTTTCTTTTTTTGTTTGGTCATTATCATTATTT
>CAYJBF010000025.1:0-11833 GCA_964368415.1 uncultured Acholeplasmataceae bacterium
TCGCTATCAAACGCAGCTGGACTTGATATATTACAATAAAAATAAATTCCATCTTCTTTCATCATTGCGATAACGTTATAAAACAAGTTATCATAAAAGAAAATAATTGCTGGTTCTTTACTCATCCAATTTCGCCCATTTGATTCAATGACTCTGGTCCTAATATTTGCGAATATTGCTATATTAGTATGTTTTTCTAGAAGTGTTGCTTGTCGCCAGATTCTATGAATGTTACCGTCATGTTTATATGCATAAATTTGAATGGTATCACCAATTGGTAGATTAATCATGGTATCACCTCAAACTAATACTATTATAACATAAAAAAAAACATCCTCAGTGGATGTTTAATTATTTTTATTAAAATACATTGTGATTTAATGATGAATACTTAGGATTAATAATGTTCTTTATCCGTTACAATCTCTTTGGATTTCATCATTCTAACCGTATTAGATCTTTCATTGTCATCTAATTTCATAATAATACGTTTAATATTTACTTGTAGTTCAGGAATCATAATGTGTTCAATAGCATTTACTCTTCTTCTGGTCTTTTCGATTTCTCTGGCTAACATATTTATTTGTTTATCAATTTCAGCCAACTTAATTAAGTCAGGTAATAATTCTTCTAACTTCAATATAGCCTTATCTAAAGATGCAGGGGTTGAGGATAACCCGTACGTTAACGATTTTTGTCCTGTTTCTTCAATTTTAATCGTTGGCACATGAACGCTCATGACATTCTTTTTAGAAAACTTTAGATTAATTTCATTGCTTGGCAACATCAACGCTTCATATAAGACATTTGGGTTGGATCTCGCGCTAGCAGCCTTATATTGTTGCATGGTTAAACTTAATGAATCATCAACCTTAGCTCTTAAAGATTTCGCTTCTTCAATGATTAACATGAATCTTCTAATCATTTCATCTTGTTTATCTTTTAATAACTTGTGGCCTCTTGAAGTCATTTGTAGTTGATTTTTAAGTTTTGTTAACTCCATTCTAGTTGGGTTAATTTGTCTAGTTGCCATAAAAACCTCTTAAATTAATAATATTTCTTAATGTTTTTGTCACTAACACGTTTTAATTCACTAACTGGTAACATTCTTAATAATTCCCAGCCAATTTCTAATGTTTCTGTAATGGATCTATTTTGGTCAAACCCTTGATTAATATATTGTTCTTCAAAGGCAGTTGCTAGTTTGGCATATACTTTATCGATATCTGATAAGGCACTTTCACCTAAAATAGTTGAAAGTTCTTTTGCTTCTTTACCGCGCGCATAACTGGCAAACAACTGGTTCATTGTATCCGCGTGGTCTTCTCTAGTTCTACCTTCACCAATCCCTTTGTCTTTTAATCTTGATAAAGATGGCAAGACGTCAATTGGCGGGGTAACACCTTTTAAGTTTAGTTCTCTCGATAAAATGATTTGTCCTTCTGTAATATAGCCTGTTAAGTCAGGAATAGGATGGGTTTTATCGTCTTCCGGCATCGTAAGAATTGGAATTTGAGTAATTGATCCTTTTTTTCCTCTAATTCTTCCCGCTCTTTCATAGATGGACGCTAAGTCAGTGTACATGTACCCTGGATAGCCTCTTCTACCTGGAACTTCTTTTCTTGCCGCAGAAACTTCTCTTAATGCCTCAGCATAGTTGGTAATATCAGTCATTATAACAAGAACATGCATATCTAATTCAAAGGCTAAATATTCCGCAGTTGTCATCGCCATTCTAGGGGTTGCAATACGTTCAATCGCTGGGTCATTGGCTAAGTTTACAAACATTACTGTTCTTTCTAATGCCCCGCTCTTTTTAAAGTCTTCCACAAAATAGTTGGATTCTTCAAATGTAATCCCGATAGCAGCAAATACAACCGCAAATTTATCAGCGGTTCCTAATACTTGAGCTTGTCGTGCAATTTGAGCCGCAAGTTTACTATGTGGTAAACCTGATCCTGAAAAGATAGGTAGTTTTTGTCCTCTTACTAATGTATTTAAGCCATCAATTGCGCTCACACCTGTTTGAATAAATTCACTTGGATAGTTTCTTGCGTAAGGGTTAATCGGTTCACCGTTAATATTTTTGGTTTCTTCTTTAATAACTTCACCTTTTCCGTCTATGGGTCTACCCATACCGTCAAAGACTCTTCCTAACATATCTGGAGACAGGTTAATTTCAATCCCGTGTCCTAAGAATACGGCTTTCGCGTCATCGATTTTTAATCCTTGAGCAGATTCAAATAACTGTACTAAAGCACCGTCTTTAGAAGCTTCTAAGACTTTACCAATACGTTTTTCACCATTTTTCAAGCGGACTTCAACCAATTCATCGTATTTAACATTTTCAGTATTTTGAACCAACATTAGTGGTCCAACTACCTCTTTAATTGTTTTATATTCTTTAATCGCCATTTTATTCCACCTCTAGTGAGTCAAATTCATGACGCATACTTTCTAAGATTCGATCGAATTCCTCATCAATCTTAGATTCTTCTACATATTTTAAACGTCCAATTTGTTCTTTAATTTCCATTTGGTCGATACTTCTAAAAGCTTTATTGTTATCTAATGCTTGTTTAGCTAAATCATACCAAGTTAGAATCACATTCAACATTAAATATTGTTTGTGTAAAGATGTGTATGTGTCGATTTCATTAAATGCGTTTTGATGTAAATAGTCTTCTCTAATCATTTGAGTAGTGATAAGTTTTATTCTATCATAAGGACTTAAGGTATCAATCCCAACCAATCTAACTATTTCTTCTAATGATGCTTCTTCTTGCAATAACGCCATAGTTCTTCTGACTTGTTTAGACCAATTGGTTTCAACTTTATCTAATGAGTCATAAATGGCATCTTCATAAAGCGAATAACTATTCAACCAATCAATTGCTGGGAAGTGTCTTTTATACGCTAAACTTGAGGATAAGCCCCAAAACACTTTAACAATTCTTAGGGTTGCTTGGCTCACTGGTTCAGAAGTATCTCCTCCAGGAGGCGATACCGCTCCAATTGCGGTGACTGCACCAATCGACTCTTTACCCAGAGTTTCAACCAATCCGGCTCTTTCATAGAATTCAGCTAGTCTACTTGATAAATAGGCTGGGTAGCCTTCTTCACCAGGCATTTCTTCTAATCGCGAACTCATTTCTCTTAAAGCTTCAGCCCATCTTGAAGTTGAGTCTGCCATGATGGCGACTTTATAACCCATATCTCTAAAATATTCAGCTATAGTAATACCTGTATAAATGCTGGCTTCTCTTGCTGCAACAGGCATGTTTGATGTATTGGCAATAAGTACCGTCCTTTGCATCAAAGATTCACCTGTTTTAGGGTCTTTAAGTTGTGGGAATTCTAATAAAACGTCGGTCATTTCATTCCCACGTTCTCCACAACCAACATAAACAATCATATCGGCATCTGCCCATTTAGATAGTTGATGTTGAACCACAGTCTTACCAGATCCAAATGGACCAGGTATTGCCGCAATCCCACCAGTTGCGATTGGGAATAATGTATCAATTACTCTTTGACCAGTAATCATTGGTTCAGTCGGAGCAATCTTTTTAACATAAGGTCTCTTTCGTCTTACAGGCCAGTATTGAACCATTGTAAAACCTTTAACCTCACCTTTAATCTCTAATTCATAAACGATCTCTTTTACCGTATGTTTTCCGCCATGAATGTTTACTAATTTACCACTAACATTTGGTGGAACCATAATTTTATGTTTAACAATTTTAGTTTCATTCACATAACCGACTTCCATCCCACCACTTAAATCGTCTCCAATTTTAGCTGTCGGAATAAAATCCCAAAGGGTTTCTTGGTTTAATGAATCGACGTTAACACCTAAAGGAATATGTGTACCACTCATGTCATAGATTTTATCAAGAGGTCTTAAAATACCATCGAAAATCCCGCTTACGAGTCCAGGCCCTAAAGCAACACTTAAAGGTTGATACGTGTAAAAAACAGGTTCCCCTGGTCCAATCCCTGCCGTTTCTTCATATACTTGAATTGACGCTAAGTCATCTCTCAGTTCAATAACTTCACCGATTAATCTTTTTTCACTAACTCTAACCACGTCATAGACTTGAACATCTTTCATGTTTTCCGCCACAATAAGTGGTCCCGAAACTTTTACAATGGTTCCGTGTTTTTCCATATAATCACCTTCCTAGAATATTGAAATGCCAACCGCTTTTTCAACATCTTTCTTTAATTTTTCTAAACCTAGATTACTCTTAATGCCATCCATGGGGATAGAGACAATTATTGGGTAAGCTTGGTCTTCATATTTCTTTTTAATATCTACCATTAATGGTTCTAATGCTTCACCAACAAAAATAATTTTGGTTTCTTTAGCTAATTCATCAATGGTTTGTTTTAAGAGTGTTTCATCAGAGATAACATAAGCCTTGATGCCCACACTTTGAAATAACATGACATTTTCACTTGAGCCGATTGCAACTATATCTTTCATGATATCACCTGATCAAATAACTTATCTAATTCCACTTGATTGTCTCCATACACCACTCTAATATTTTCAAGTTCTTTTTCTTTTAAGAATACATACATCATAATGGGTCCAAATGTATCAGAGTCAAAGGTATAATTTCTTAATATTTCATACTGAGCCTGGCTTAATAAAATTTCCAGTTCTTCTAAATCATGGTGATGTTTATATGCTTGTAAAGCTCTATCTAACTTACCAATATATAACCTGGTCACATATTGGTAAAAGATTTCAAAATTGCTTTGATAAAGTTCAATTGCTCTTGATTTATCAATTAAACCTTGATTTAAAATACTAGAAATCATTAGCTCAGTGGGTAATAGAATTTGTTTAGATCTTAATATAGTCAAAATATTTTTAAGTGTAACTGATACAGTTAAATATTCCGTAACCGTTTTATTTCCACTAGCCACTTTAAACTTTAAATCCAAAAACAATTGGTCAAT
This sequence comes from uncultured Acholeplasmataceae bacterium, assembly GCA_964368415.1. Classification (GTDB taxonomy): domain Bacteria; phylum Bacillota_I; class Bacilli_A; order Acholeplasmatales; family UBA5453; genus UBA5409. The sequence continues at coordinate 4,972 of CAYJBF010000025.1, forward strand.
TAAATCACTGGCCTGTTTTGGTGTCAAATTATTATATTTAGCCAATGTCTCAAAAATAAGTTTTTCATCATTGTTTAATCCGTTATAATCAGCATGAATTAAGGCATTCATTAAATATTGTGGTTTAACATTACCAAGTTTTGAAACATGGTTATCAATTTGACTGTTGCAGTAATGGGCTTTATAGATTAACTTTAAATTAAGCGCATCAATATCATAAAAGAATATTTTTATTAATGGATCATTTTCTAATGTTTGATTAAGGTCATCCTTGAGCTGTTTTAAATTTGAGTCACAAAGTTTATTGATGTCATCATGAAGCCCAAATCCTTTATCATTTAAATAGGCGAAAAAACGCTCTTCATCTAATTTTTTAAGCGTCATATAGTCGTCTTTATTTAATATAGTTGTAGATTTGGCTTTAAAATAGCCGTTTGCGAATGAATACATATTTCACCTAACCAAATAAAATGTCGTAAATTTGTTTTTCGTATTTTGCTTTAATTTGTTTTAAGAATGGTTCTATTGAGAAATTTAAATCAAAAATTTCCCCAACAATCAAAAACCCATCTGAAATATCAGCTGGTTCACTCTCTAAGAACAACTTAAAATCTTTGCCTAACTTCTTGTTTAATTTATCAAGACTAACTAAATTAGCCTTTTTTTCACTTGAAAATGCATTTAAGTATTTATCATAATCAGCTTTGGAAACACGAATATGTTCTGTTCCTGTTAATGATTCTTCTTTGATTAAAGAAACACTAAAGTCTAAAAGTTCTTCTCCTTTTAAGTCAAGGATGTGATCTCTTAATAGGTTAATAACCCTATCAATTTGAGTGCTCTTAATCGCTAACACCGATTGACGTTTTTCTAGTTCAAATGAACTTTCTTTTTGTTCTAGACTGAATCTAGTTTTATCTTTTTCACTTTGAACCATATCACTAACTTGTTGATTAATTCTTTCGTTTGATGAAGCCATAATAGCTTCACTTTCCTTTTTTGCTGATTCTAATATCTCATTTGCTTCTTCAAGACCTTTTTGTTCGATTTTCTCAAAAATAGTCATTGTCTCTCCTAAACAGTAATACTGTTCCACATTAAGATTGAAACCAGTAATGCTAAAATCGCATACGTTTCAACTAGCGCGGTCATTGTCATTCCACGTGTAGAAAGACTTGGGTCTTTAGCTGTCATTAAAATAGATGATGCAGCAATCTTACCTTGGTAAATACCTGATAGAATTCCAACTAACCCTATTGGTACACCAGCCGCCAAAAAGGCAAATCCTTGCGTTGCGGTTAATGTCACAGCAGTTCCTCCTAGTAAACCAATCTTAACTAAAATAAGAACAGCAACTAAGAATCCATAAATCCCTTGTGTTCCAGGTAATGCTTGTAAGACTAATACTTTACCAAATAACTCAGGCTTTTCTGATAATACTCCTGTACCCGCTTTACCAGCAATTGCAACCCCCATGGCTGAACCAATACCAGCACTTGCAGCTATTACGACGCCAAATAGCGCCATTACTAATCCAAAATTCATATTAATTTCCTCCAACTAAAGTAGTTTGTTTAATTTCATCTATATAATTTAATTCAACGGATAGTGGTTCAAATTTGTAACCTTCTCCTATAAAGAATTTCCCAAAAAATTCAATGTACTGTAATCTAGCGTCATGGATGTAAGCTGATAATAAGCCCATCGCAAAGTTAAATATATGACCAACTACATAAATCAATATTGCTAAAACGAATCCTAAGACGTTTCCTGTTAACATACTTGCTAATAAGTTAAATGTGAATGCGATAACAGCTGTGGATAAACTTAAAGCGAGAATCCTTGAGTAACTTAGTATGTCACTTAAATAACTGGTTACACTATATAAACCACCTAAACCTGAACCAATTTTCTTGAACACACTTTTTGATTCATGTCCAGAAAATAACAAGATTAACAATACCCCTAAACCAATCATTCCTAAACCAATAAAATTACCGATTGTGTTTGGGTTAACCATCGAGAACATCACATAAGCACCTATCCCTAAAAGAATTAATATCCAACTTAAACCAGTGGCAATTCCATCTAAGGTATTTTTTAGCTTAATGGATAGAATGACCTTCATCACTAACCCACTTAATATGTGAACCACACCAATAATCAATGATACAAATAGCATTTCTAATGGTTGATCGATAGGAACTAAGACAGTACTTGACCAAGATTGACCAAACCATGATCCAATAATCGCGCCTAAATCAAAAGTCGCTCCAAAGAATGAACCAAACAGAATCCCCACAACAATCGATGTAAACCCTGAATAATAGAATACTGTAACAAGCTGTTTGAATGACCCTTTCGGTTTCTTATATTTTAAGAATAATCCAAACATAAGAACCATCATCAAACCATATCCAATGTCCCCCATCATAATCCCAAATATAATCCAATACCAAAAACTCATTAATGGGTTAGGGTCAATTTCTTTATGATTAGGTACATTATAACTTTCGGTAATTGTCTCAAAGTTTGAAACAAACTTGTTGTTCTTTAATGCCGTTGGTGGCGTTTCAGTTTCGAGCGGATCTAATAATTCCAGCTCATGAAACTCAAGATTTTCTTTTAAGGATGTTTCTAGTAATTCAACTTGATCGGTTCTTACCCATCCAGTAATAACGCTGGTGTGTTCAGTTTGGAAATAAGGTACCAATTTACGTTTCTTTGTAGTAGACATTTGGTCAGCTAAGATATAAAGGTTATCAATTTGATTACTCAAAGCTTGTATCTCATCTTTCAAATCTTTTTGTTTACCTTCTAAAACGTTCTTTTGATTAGCCAAATCAATTAAGTAATTTGGTAAAGTCATATTGATAATTGGAAGTTTGGTTTCAATGACTTCAAAACGTTTAATCTCATTTAAATAAGTGTCATAATCTTCGTAATAGATAGCTACTACAAACGCATGCCCTCTATCATCGTTATCAAATAATTCATAACTAATATTATGTTTAAGAAATAACTCTTTTAATCCATTTAAGTTATTTTCATGAACAAAACCACTAAAAAACTTTACGTAATTTGTTTTACTTAATGCTTCAAGGTTTAACCCAAGCCCATTAAATGGTTTTAAGTCCGTAATGGTTTCAGCTAAATGAGCAATATCTTCATTAAGTTTTGTTAGGCTTTGTTCTTTTTCTTCAACTGTCTCTAAAAATCTTAGATATGTTTTGTGATCGGCTTCAAAAGAAGATTCATCGACTTCATGGTATTCAAAGAATCCTTTTTTTCCCCTAACACCTTCAAGGTATTTAATTACTCTTGAGGTTCTTAGTAAAATGTCATCTTCATAAGAAACATCTTCTACTCTGGTGTCATCAGAATTGGTCATCATCATGAGTGATTTTTTCTGAATTATTTTTAAAGCCGTGTCTTTGTCATCATTAAAGACAAAAAGTTTTGCTTTTTTAACAGGGACTATCATAATCCGATCTCCTTTAATAAAAACAAAACACTTTGATTAACTTTCTCATCTAAGTCTTGAACTAAATCTTGTTTTAATGCTTCAATTTCAGCACCAAACTTTTCATCTAACTTCTTTAGTTCTTTTGACGTAATTTCATTTATATTTGAAATTTCTACTCTTGCTTCATGCAATTTAACTTGTTCAAGTTGCTTGGCATCCTGTCTTGCTTTATCTATTAACTCTTGTTTTTTGATTAGAGCGTTCTTTTTAGATAACGTCGCTTTTTGCTCGGATGCTAAAATATCATTTAAGATACTCAAGGGCCATCACCTCACTAATATTCCTTTATATTCTATCACATAATTCACTTTTATACTATCGATATCGATGACGGAAGCGCTTACAGAACTGTATTCGAATAAATAGACTAGCTCTTTTAAAGCTAGTCTATAAAGTGGTTTTATTATTCTATTATTTCTTCTTTTGGTTCTTTAACCTCTTCAGGTTTTTCATCTGTGATCTTCTCTAATAATAATTTTAATTTTCTAATACGGCGGTTTTCTACTTCTAGGATTTCGTATGTCAATCTATAAACATCCTCAATTATTTTTTCGCCTTCAAATCTTGTATTAATAGATTCAACCGATATCTTTCTACCTTCTTCTGGTAAGCCTTCACAAAGTTCATAAACAAAACCACCAACGGTTCCATATGAATCTTCTGGCATATCCGTTAAATTTAAAAATTCATACAAATCTTCTATAGTTATTTGAGGTAATACTTCATAATAATTATCGCCTAAATCAATAATTTCCGGAAAATCTTCATCCTTATCATATTCGTCGTATATTTCACCAACTAATTCTTCTAAAGCATCTTCCATTGTTACAATACCACTAGTTCCACCATATTCATCAGATACAATCGCAAAATGCTTTTTAACTTCTTGCATTTCTTTAATCAAATCATCGACTTTAGTAGCTTTTGTTACATAAAGTGGTGTGGTAATTAAATCTCTAATATTAATATTGTCTTTATCCTTAGATTTTATAACCTCAGATAAAAAGTCTTTTTCTTGTAAAATACCTAAAATGTTGTCTTTGTCTTTTTCATAAACTGGTAATCTTGAATATTGAGAGTCAAAAAATTGGTGTAAAATTTCATCCACTGAATCATTGATTTCAATGGCTACCATATCTACTCTCGGTGTCATTATATCGTATACTACTTTATTGGATAAGGTTAAGGCGGATTGAATTAAATCTGCGTGATCTTCATCAATAACCCCTTCGTCTTCCATGGTATCAATAATTGTTTCTAATTCTTCTCCTGTTACGGTTTGATTCTCTTCACTCTTTTTACGTTTAATTAACTTTTGAAGTGTCATAAAAACTATGGCTAAAGGATAAAACACCTTATAAAACACCCATAAAATAGCTGAAGATTTTGCTGCCATTGTTGTAGCATGATTTTTAGCATACGTTTTTGGTAAAATTTCACCAAAAGTAATAACTAGTAGCGTCATTGCAAAAGTTGAAACAAAGCTTGCAACGGTTTCACTATTGATTATTTTTGTGAAGATATATGCAGAAACAGTTGAAGCACCAATGTTAACTATATTGTTCCCAATTAAAATAGATGTTATAGTTCTGTCAAAATTTTCAATCAAAATAATTGCTTTTCGTGCGCCTGCTTTTTTTTCTTCAGACATTTTTCTAAGTCTAATGGTATTCGCAGTCGTTAATGATGTTTCAGTGGCACTAAAAAATGCACTAAATATTAAACAAATGACAATTATGGATATCAATAAGATGTCTACTCCTAAATTGTCTGTAATAAACCCGGCTGTGATCTTAAGCCAACTACTCGGGTCATAGTCCGATAACGGATTCAATTAAAACACTCTCCTTATATATTGAATTAGAAGTATTATAGCAAAAACCTACATAATTGTAAATATAAATGATACTTCACGGCTTTATATCAGCGTTAAAAGTTATAATATAAGTTAAAACATCATTGATATAAGGGTGACTTTTCCTAAATAAAAGTAGTTATAAAACTAAACGAATATGATATAATTAAAATAACACACTTAGGAGGACGTAAAATGTATTGCAAAAATTGTGGTAAACCACTTAACGAAGATGAAAAATTCTGTGCGCAATGTGGGACTGCTAAATCAGAAGCTTCATTCGGTGAATCAATAGAAAAAACATGTCAAATGTGCGGAAAACCATTAAATCCAAATAGTGCTTTTTGTAGTAATTGCGGTTCAGCTGCTAGACCCGTTCAAGTTAGACCTTTAGAAACTGCCGAATATTCCTCTAAAAACCGCTTAGTAGCTGGTTTGTTAGGACTATTTTTAGGTGGCCTCGGGATTCACAACTTCTATTTAGGACATACCAAAAAAGGAATTACTAAAATTGTTTTATTTGCCTTATCCTTAGCATTCTTTATTTTCGGTGGTGTCATGGTAGCTAATTCTGGTTATACCGATATTAGTACTGGCGAATTCTTCATTACAAATCATGGTGATTTCACTGTTGGAATTGGACTTATTGTTTTTGGGTACTTAATTAGTATTGGGGTAGGGATTTGGGCTTTTGTAGAATCCATCCTAATATTCGTTTCTTCAAACATAAAAGATTCCGATAACAAACCGTTAAAAAAACTTTAATCAATGTAAAAGCGACCTTATCCGGGTCGCTTTTTTTAGTTTATGAATTTATTCTTTCTGTTAAAACTCGGGTCAACATACAAGACTTCAAAGAAATAGTATTGGTTAGTATCGCTATCAAGAACGATAACCCCATAAATCATTTCTACGAACTCTGGATGATCTATATATGGATTTCTATTCCCTTGATAAGAAAATATTACTTCGTTACGGTTTCTTTCAAAATCATCTACTGGGTCTTCTATATGCCACTTAAGTAATGTAGAAAGTTTACCCATTTGATTGATTTTTGGGTCAGTATTTACAAGGGTATATCGAACATACATGGTTTCCATATATAATAATATTCTTGCGATATCTCCTCTAACAGAGGATCTTGTAGGATAATAACTTTGGGTATTGGTTACAATATCAAAGTATTTATTGCCCCTAGATGTATTAGTAGAAGGGTTCGATGGTGTTAAGTTTTGCAGGTCTGAAGCTTCATTAACAACGCTATTTGAAGCACTTACACCAAGTAAAGATTGAGGCCAAACGTGTTCTCTATTCCAAGTTCCCCCATTATCCCATACGGCTGGCAATGAATTGCCCGTGTAAAAGTCAATTAGATTACTAGGATTATTTGGGTCTCTATCAGTGATTTGTAAAATGTCTCTAGCAGCACCATAATTAACCCCACTAAATCCATCATTAATAATAGATCTTAATTCTAATTT
>CAYJBF010000026.1:0-11577 GCA_964368415.1 uncultured Acholeplasmataceae bacterium
AAACACACCCTTGTGTGTTTTTTCTTGAACAAAAGATAAAAATAATATAAATATATAAAATATGTGTTATAATAGAACGGTTTTTTAGGAAGTGATTAAATGGAAATTAGAAATGTAGCGATCGTCGCACACGTTGACCATGGTAAAACCACATTGGTTGATGAATTATTAAAAGAATCAGAAAAAAAGGATGCTCATGAAGTTATTCAAGAAAGAGCAATGGATTCAGGTGACCTAGAAAGAGAACGGGGTATTACCATTCTCGCAAAGAATACTGCAATCGAATATAAAAACGTTAAAATTAATATCTTAGATACGCCAGGTCACGCTGACTTTGGTGGTGAAGTTGAAAGAATTATGAAGATGGTTGATGCGGTTTGTTTAGTTGTAGACGCTTTTGAAGGGGTTATGCCTCAAACAAGATTTGTTTTAAATAAGGCGCTTCAAGAAGGTTTAAAACCGATTGTTGTTATCAACAAGATTGATAGAACATTCGCAAGACCACAGGAAGTATTAGATGAAGTATATGAATTATTTATGGATTTAGGCGCAAGTGAAGAACAATTGGATTTTCCAATTCTTTATGCATCAGGTATCCAAGGTAAAGCAGCTTATACACCTGATTTAAGTAAATCCACTAATATGGTACCTTTGTTAGATACCATTGTTAAATATGTTAAAAAGCCTGATGGAGATCCAAACGGAAGATTTCAGTTCCAACCTGCATTATTTGATTATAATGAATATGTTGGTAGAATTGGGATTGGTAAAATCGCAAGAGGTAAAGTTTCTCAAAACCAAACTGTATCTGTGATTCGTTTAGATGGAAAAGTTGAACAATTTAGAATTCAAAAATTATTAGGATTTATGGGATTAGATAGGATTGAAGTTAAAGAAGCTTCAGCTGGAGATATTGTCGCAATCGCAGGATTAGGTGATATTAATATCGGTGAAACTATTTGTGAAGTTGGATTTGAAGAAGCCCTTGAACCGTTACATATTGAAAAGCCTACTGTTCAAATGACATTTTCAACAAATTCTTCACCATTAGTTGGTCAAGAAGGTAAACTTGTTACAGCTTCAAAGATTGAAGAAAGACTTTTTAAAGAAACTCAAAAAGACGTTTCTCTATTGGTTAGTAGATCAGCTGAAAGTGAAGCATGGACTGTTTCTGGTAGAGGAGAATTACATTTATCTATTTTAATTGAAACCATGCGTAGAGAAGGGTATGAATTTACTGTATCAAGACCAGAAGTTATCTTTAAAACGGAAAATGAAGTTATTTTAGAGCCTTATGAATATGTAACTGTCGATTGTCCAAATGATGTTGTAGGAAACGTTATCGAACTTTTAGGGTCCAGAAAAGGGATTTTAATTGAAATGAACCCACATATGAATCAAGTTAGATTGATTTATAATATGCCTTCAAGAGGTATTATTGGATTATTGACTCAATTTTTAACTCAGACTCAAGGCTACGGTGTTTTATCTCATACATTTTTAGATTATAGACCTGTAAGTGATACTACCCCTGTTGAAAGAACTAACGGAGCACTAGTTTCTATTAGTGAAGGTTTAACAACCGCTTATGCAATTGGGAAACTTGAAAGTAGAGGGGCATTATTTGTTGAACCAAGAACTCAAGTTTACGAAGGGATGATAGTTGGTGAAGCATCTAAAGAGATGGATTTAGCTGTAAATATCATTCAAGGCAAACAATTAACCAATATGAGAAGTAGTTCTAAAGATTCTACAGTTGTTTTAAAAAGACCTAGAGAAATGGGACTAGAAGCATGTATGGCATTTATTAATGATGACGAACTAATTGAAGTGACACCAAAATCAATTCGTTTAAGAAAACGTATTTTAAATACCAACGAAAGAAAAAAATACGATAGAAGATCCTAATATTGGATTTTCTATCTTTTTTTACGAAAATGACTAAAATTTTATGTTATACTTTATAAGAGGAAGTGAGACTATGATAGTAATTACATCAGACCATGCAGGGTATGAATTAAAACAAGGACTAATCGAGTATTTTAAAAACAATAATATTGCTTATGAAGACTTAGGTACCCATAGCTTAGATTCAGTAGATTACCCTGATTACGGGTTCAAGATTGGTAAAGCAGTTCAAACCGGTAACTATGAATTTGGCATTGCCGTATGTGGAACCGGAATCGGTATTTCAATTGCAGCTAACAAAGTACCAGGAACAAGAGCTGCACTTGTATATGACGAAAACACCGCTGTTTTAGCACGTCAACACAATAATGCAAACGTCATCGCTTTAGGGGGAAGAACCACTAAATTAGAAGATGCGATTCATTATGTTAACTTATTTAGCAAGACTAAATTTGAAGAGAGACATCAAAGAAGAATTGATAAATTAAATAATTTCGAGGTAGAATAATGAGTAAAGTAACAGTTTTAAATCACCCTTTAATTGACCACAAACTAGCCCTTATTCGTGATAAGAATACAGGCTCAAAGGATTTTAGGGAAACAGTAAGTGAAATAGGAATGCTTATCACTTATGAAATTTCTAGAGACTTTAAAACAGTCGATGTTGAAGTTGAAACACCGATGGCAAAAACAATTTGTAAAGTCTTAGGAAAACCAATTGTCATTGTGCCAATTTTAAGAGCGGGATTAGGAATGGTTCATGGAATCCATAGTATTATTCCACAAGCTAAAATCGGTCATATCGGGGTATATCGTGATGAAGAAACATTTCAACCTCATGAATATTTCGCAAAATTCCCTAAAGATATAAAAGAATCAACGGTTTTACTCGTTGATCCAATGTTAGCGACAGGTGGTTCTGCGATTGCATCTATCACAATGCTAAAGAAACGTGGTGTCACAGATATTCGTTTTGTGGGCATTGTAGGCTGTCCTGAAGGGGTTAAAAAACTTCAGTTAGCTCATCCAGATGTGGATATTTATTTAGCAGCTTTAGATGAAAAACTAGACAAAAACAGTTATATTGTCCCTGGTTTAGGTGACGCTGGGGATAGATTGTTTGGAACAAAATAATGGAAGCTTATTTCTATTTTGGTGGATTACTGATTGGGTTTATGTGGACTTTTCAAACCTTAAGAGGATCACAGTTAGATAAGTACTTTAAACAAAATCAAGTATGGCAAATTAGAAGTGCTTATACTTTATTAGCTTTATTGGGTGGGCACGTCATGGGGTCTATTTTTAAAGAGATATATCTAATGTTTCAAGGGGTTCTTTAACTTCTAGTTGGCTGACTTTTTGAATTAATAATTTATTATTAAATTGATCAATAAGTTCTGATTCTGATGTACCGGTAAAATATAGTTTTACCTTTATATTTTCTTGAAAATCCGTAGATAGAATATGAGATTTATCTTTTAAAAAGTACTGTAAAGACTCGTATAAAGAATAATCAACTTGGATTAGATAAATAACTTTTAAAGCTTTGGTGTATACCGAAGCTTTTTTTATTGCTTCAAGCGTGCTATTCTTATAAGCACGAATTAAACCACCCTTGCCGAGTTTAATACCGCCAAAATACCTTGTGACAACACAAAGTACGTTATCGAGCCCATAAGCTTTTAAAGCCTCTAATATTGGCATTCCAGCAGTTCTTGAAGGTTCACCATCATCACTCATCTTTTGGGTCATTTGTTTGTCTAAAATATAGGCAAAACAATTATGAGTTGCATTATAATGTGTTTTTCTGATTTGTGATAAAGCTTCGTTTGCCTCATCTAAACTAGATACTGGAATTAGGTTAGTAATAAATCGTGATTTATCAATAATGATTTCATTTTCTAAGGGATTTAATATATATTTCATGGTCTCACCAAATTAATTGTAACATATAAAGGATATAAATAATTAGTCTAATTAGGTTCAATAAGTCATTTTCTAATTAAATTACACTCTCTATAGCACATTTTCAGTATATAATTATGGTATAATAATAAATGGTGATATGAATGGAAACAATAAGAAATGGACGCTTTGTTATAGAAAAATTAAAAGCCAGTGGACATGAGGCTTATTATGTTGGTGGGTGTGTTAGAGATCACCTGCTTGGATTAGAAATAAAAGACATCGACATAGCAACTTCAGCCAAACCTTTTGAGGTTTCTAAACTGTTTAAAAGTGAACCAACAGGATTAAAATACGGCACGATTACCGTGCTTCATGAAAGAGTAAATATTGAAGTAACTACTTATCGAGTAGATGGAACATATGAAGACTTTAGAAAACCAACTGAAGTTATTTTAGTTGATTCTAAAGAAGAAGATGTAAAAAGAAGAGATTTCACCATTAATGGTTTATTGATGGATGAGAATTATGACGTTATCGATTATGTAGGAGGGAAAGAAGACCTTCAAAATCATATCATTAGAGCTATTGGTAACCCTGCCGATAGATTTAATGAAGATGCTTTAAGATTATTAAGGGCCATCTATTTTCAATCAAAACTAGGGTTTCAAATTGATAAAGATACCAGAGACGCCATGAAAGAAAGTGCCCATCTAATCACACACTTACCGAATGAAAGAATATTAAATGAAACTTTAAAAATGTTAGCTGGTGATTATCAGTTAATGGCACTTAAGACCCTTGAAACAACTGGATTATCAAAGTATTTACCAGGATTAGAAAAAGGGATTCATTTCATTAATGAAAACTTAAAAGAAAGAATATTTATTGATAGTTTCTTTGTTTTATGTTTTGCGTTAAATGAAAGTGTACCTAATGACTGGAAATTCTCCAACGTTCATAAAAATAAATACGCCAAGGCTGTAGAACTAATCTTAAAGGAACAAGAAATTGATGCCTTAACCTTGTATGGTTATGGTCAAGAAATTTCTTTAATAGCCAATAAGATATTGTTTATTCTAGGCAAACAAAAAAACCAAAAGAATCAAATTAAAGCATTATTTGAAGAACTTCCGATTAAGAGTGTGACAGATTTAAAAGTGAAGGGGTCAGATATCTTAACCTTAACAGAAAAGAAACAAGGTGCCTGGTTGGCAAAATTATTAGATGAGCTTGTTGTAAAAGTTTTAAAAAAGGAACTTAAAAATGACCGTGAGGTCTTAATGAATTATTGCAGAGGTATCTTAAATGAAAAATGATTTTTTCTCTTATTTAGATGGTTTTAACTTAATTACTGTCATTGTCCCAAAGAAAGTTGATAACCCAAATAAAGTCTTTCAACTAGATGCGGAAAACGAATCGATTCCTTTGGTAATTAAAGAAATTATCCCTATTGGTAGAGAAACAAAATACCTTTGTGAGTTTAATGAAACTATTGAACTGAATAAAGCTTATATAGTTAAAGACGAAGACAACAACCAATCATTTCTAAGGATGGGAAAAATTGTTAGAACTGAATTGTTTGATATGATGTTTGAATATGATGACTTAGATTTAGGGGTTACCTATAAAGAAGAAGAAACCATTTTTAAACTTTGGAGTCCAGTCGCAAAAGAAATTGAATTAGAGCTGATTAGAACAGATGGTTCTAGACAGTACATGGATTTACAGTACCAATCTTCGGGCTTATGGCAATTAACAGTTAAAGACGACTTAGATAGTTGTAAATACCGTTATCGAGTACGTGTAAATGAACGCTTTAAAACCATTAGAGATCCTTACGCGATTGCTTCAACTGCTAATGGTCAATATAACTATGTTGTTAATCCAGCTAAGTTTAGAAAGTTCGAACATCCAAAACCAGAGTTTTCTGGTAAAAAGGTTGATTCAGTCGTTTATGAAGCCTCTATTCGTGATTTGACCAGTTCAAAAACATCTAAAGCTGTTAATAAAGGGACGTTCAAAGGTTTACTTGAAGATATTCAAGGAGAAGGCTTAGATTACATTCAAAGTTTAGGTGTCACCCATTTACAATTATTACCTATTTATGATTTTGAAGGTGTCGATGAATTAAAGCCTAAAGAATCTTATAACTGGGGGTATAACCCAAGTCAATATAATGTTGTGGAAGGGTCTTTTACGGATAATCCTAATGATCCTTATGCAAGAATTAATGAACTTATAGAAGTGATTGACCTAGCCCATTCAAAAGGTTTGAGAGTCAATATGGATGTGGTATATAACCACGTTTACAATATGAATACTTTCCCTTTTGAAGCATTGGTTCCAGGTTATTTCTTTAGATTTGATGATAACGGAATTAGAACTGAATCAAGTGGCTGTGGAAATGATGTGGCTAGTGAAAGAATTATGGCACATCACTTTATCATTCAAAGTATTAAACATTGGATGCATATATTCAATATTAGTGGGTTTAGATTTGATTTAATGGGCTTACTTGATGTTGAAACCATGACCAAAGTTGAAATTGAAGCCAAACAGATTGACCCAAGCGTTATGATTTATGGTGAAGGTTGGAATATGGAATCCTATCTGCCAGAACAACTTAAGAGTCATATGGATAATGCAAAATACATGCCAAATATTGCATTCTTCAATGATAAATTTAGAGATACCATTAAAGGGGGAACGTTTTCTAGTACTGTTGGTTATGCTTTAGGGGGTAAAATAAGTCGAAGTGATTTATACTATTTATTTACAGGTAGTACTGTGGATTATTATAAGTTTATTAACCCGAATCAGTCAGTTAACTATGTCGAATGTCATGATAACCATACGTTCTACGATAGAGCCAGAATATTACGCAAAGATTTAAACGATAACCAAATTAAAGATTATGCAAAATTATCATTGGCTTATGTTATTTTAAGCCAAGGAATACCTTTTATTCATTTAGGCGAAGAATTCTTAAGAACGAAACAAGGTGTTGAAAACTCTTATAAATCTCCAGATGCGATTAATCAAATTGATTGGAATTTGAAAGAAAAGCATGCCGATTTAGTTCAAACATTAAGGGACTTAATTGAAATTAGAAAGGCGTACCGTGTGTTTAGATTAGACAGTAATTCTAAGATTAAAAAACAAATTAGAATCTCTGATGAAGCCCCACAAAATAAAACCATTCAATTTGTATTAAATAACTTAAATCAACATATTAGTGTTTATTTTAAAAATGATTACGAACAAGAACTACTTACCCCAGGTAAACAATTTACTTTAGTGTTTGATGGATCTAAGAAAAATAATAATGGGTCACAGTACCTTGCGACAAAACCAGGTGCTTATATCTTTATAGAGGAGTGATGAAATGTATATTGAAGGAAAAATCGAAAATTTAAATATTGGTAATGATTATTTTAATTGTAATATTGTTTCTAGTAAGGGAGAACGTCTTAATGTTAAACTTACCAAGGAACAAGCTAGTCAAATCAAAGTCGATAAAGTGTATCACTTTGAGTATGAACAAGTTGTTTTAAATGACAAAATTCAAAATCATTTGATTCATCAACAAGAACTCTTTGACTATGTTAAAGATCCGGTTGTTCTAAAAGAAAAGTTATCGGAATATTATGAGTTTTCACCTGAATCTACCACTGATATTAAAAGGGTTATTGAATCTTATTTAGGTAAAATTCAAAATAAAATTATACTTGAAGTTACGACCAATCTATATAAAACCTATGAAAAAGGCTTTTACACCTATCCAGCCGCAGTGAAATTTCACCACGCATATATTGGTGGTCTATCTTACCACACTAAAACAATGTTGGAGTTAGCGGCTAAGTTTATTGAAGTATACCCTTACATAAATAAAGACTTAGTTTTTAGCGCTATCATTCTTCATGATTTATGTAAAGTTGATGAACTATCTGGGTTTGAAGGTGGGGAATATACGGCTGAAGGACAATTAATCGGACACTTAGTCATGATTAGTCAAAAAGTGATGATGGAGGCTCAAAAGTTAGGTTATGAATCTAGCGAAGAAGTTTTAATGTTGAATCATATTTTACTAGCACATCACGGTCTACCTAATTTTGGGGCTGCCAAAAGACCTCAAACCGCAGAAGCGTTATTGGTTTGGTTTGTCGATACAATTGATTCTAAATTTACCGTATTAGGGGAAGTGTTTGAAAATACTGAACCGGGCACTTTTACAAGTCCAATTGGTGTTATTGATAAAACAAAGATGTATAAACCCAATATTAAATAATTAAATATAATCTAAAAGCACACAAATTCTGTGTGCTTTTTTTAATTATAAGTTTAAAAAAACAGCCTATCGCTAGGCTGTTTAAATTATTATTCGAAAATTGTGAACCAGTCTCCATAAACATCCATGAATAAATCATTTGATTTAGAATAGCTTAGGAATTGGTTTTCGTTAATCACAAGTAATTGAGTTACACGTGCTTCACTTAATGGGTTACTGTAAGTAATATTTAAGTCTTTTAAGTAGTTACTTAAGATATGAAGTTTGGTGAAGTTATTTTCATACTTAGTCTTAATTGGTGTAAAGTATGCGTTAATCACATCTTTAACACTTGAAGGAAGACTTGTTACACCAAATTCAGTATTGATTTCATTTAAGTAAATACGAATTTGATTTGCGGTAATGTGGTTTGAATCACTATAAGCATTAATGAAGGTTTCGTTTCCGTCTTTATCTTTAACGCTGATGTGTTCGTAAATCTTGTATTCATCACCAGTTTTCGCATAGTTATCATCTTCTAAAGTAAACTTAGCTGATTTAGCTACTTGTCCACCTGTAGCAAGAATTAAATGCCAACCGAAATCTGTTTCTAATACATCACTGTATGACACTGGTTTAGCGTCTAATACTTGTGAAGGGAACTTCTTATCGATGTCATAGTAATCTTGTTTAAGCATGTCGTATAATGCGATTTCACGTTCATAGAATTTCTTATCTAATGAAGATGTTTGACCAGGATAGTTTGTTTGGTTAGTTGTAGCCCCTAATGATTGGAACATGATTTGTAAACCAGCTTGTTTGAATCTAGCCCATTTGTGTTCTGGTGTTGAACCAGGAAGTGAACCAGCTGGAATAACTTTAGCACTGTCATTGTATTCTTTAACAACGGTATTAAAACCAGTTGTGAAGGATGCATGTTTGCTTACTTCATCATAAATGAGTTGAATTAATTCAGTAATTAGTGTTTCATATTCTAATACTTTAGGAGAAGATAATGTTTGGAAGAATTCACTTGGAACATCATGATCATCATTTTCATCCATATCAACATAAACTAACAAGTGTGAACTGCTAATTGAGAAGAATTGGTCCATTAAACGGTTTGATAGTGTTGCGAACTTGTCATAAATCTCCATACCGAAGTGTGTTTCATAATCTTTTAAGAATAATGATTCAACTTCAGAAGCTACATAGACATTTTGAACAGCTTCATCAATTGAGTTTGCTCTAAATGCTAAACGT
This sequence comes from uncultured Acholeplasmataceae bacterium, assembly GCA_964368415.1. Taxonomy (GTDB): domain Bacteria; phylum Bacillota_I; class Bacilli_A; order Acholeplasmatales; family UBA5453; genus UBA5409. The sequence continues at coordinate 9,347 of CAYJBF010000026.1, forward strand.
AAGAAGTTCTTTCTACCCATTGTTGCAGGGAATCCGCTTGCTGCAAATTGGTCTTGACCAAATTGTTGAATCATTGTTTCGATATTTGAACGGTATTCATCCATTTGAGCAGAAGTGATTTGGTCTTTATAGGAACTATTTAGTAAAGCTTCTCTAAGAGCTAAGTCTAAGGCAACACTAACACCTAATTGAGTTTCTAATTTTTCATAGAATGCATCAACTGTAATGTCAACACCGTCAATAGTTGCAACTAAATCATCACCAACACGCTTAGGTAAAGTCATGTTTGTATAACTTCTTGATAAGAATAGGTGTAGTTGTTCATCGTAAAGTGTAATTTCACTTTCGGTTAATCTTGTCGTTGCTTTACCAGCAATGTAAGAATCACTTAATTTTGATTCAACTAATTTATCATAATAAGTTTGTGCATATTCAGTTAAAGTTGTTTTAGCTTCATCTGCCCAAACAATTAATTGTTTATCAGCATCGATTTGTTCTAAAATTTCTTCATTGTGATCTGCTAATTTGAATACGATGTAATAGTAGTTACCATAAGGTCTTGGTGCAGCTGTAAATCTTGTTGCATTTTCTTCAACACTTAATGTATCGTATAAATACGTTCTTAAGTTTGCTTGGGTTTCAGCTGGGAAGTCTCCATAAGCTTTTGTGAAAATACCTTTGTTGTCTTCTTCAGCGTTAACTAAAGCAGTATCTTCTAAAACAGATTGGACAGTTTGATGTGCATTTACATCAATTTGAGTTCTATATGGGTATACCCAGTTATAGATTTCTAAGAATTTAACTAATGTTTCATCAGTTGATAATGCTGAGTCAGCGTGTTCAAGTGGTGTACGGTCTGGGTTAACTTGATAAGCATCATAATATTTTTGATAGTCTGTATCATTTAATGCGCCATCATTAGTAAAACCTAAATCATTCATTACTTCTAAAGCATATCCTGTTACAACAACGCTTCTTGGGTCTTGAATTTCATACCATTGTGAACGGTATTGTTTTACAGCAAATTGTTTTAATGTTTGATTTGCTTCAAAACTGTTAGTAAAACGAATGTTGATTGAACTTAAATCGTAACGTTTTTCAACATTACCTTTGAAATAAGTTTGGATGTCTTTGTTTTTATCAATGTAAGTAGTAGCTTCTTTATCAACTACTTCTAAATCTAGTTTTTCTTTTGCATAAATCTTTTTAGCAGCATCTATCTTGTAATAATCTAAAATAGTTTCTGCATGATTGATAAAATCAGTTCTATCAATATCAGCGGCTTCCATGCTAATGCCAGCTAAGTACATTGAATCAATATAAGATTCGATTTGTCTAGTTAAGGTTTCATCGTCCATCTCTTTTAGAACTTCTAAATCGCTTGAACCAAAAATAGATTTGTTAGCATAATCAGCTACCATTTGTTTGTAATCCATAAAATTAGCATTAATTGTAGCTAATTCGTCTTTAAAAAGAACCTCGTTAAACATTCTTAATAGAACGTTTGTCCCTGAAACTTTCATTTCATCGTATAATTCTTTTTCGGTTATTTCAAAACCGTCTCCCTTAATGTAGGCGGTATCATCTAAAGAACCGTAAGGAATTTTAGCAACTTTGCTTCCGCATGCTGCTAGAGTAAATGCGGTTACTAAGACAATAAGTAGCCCCAAAACTCTCTTATAATTATTTGCTTTATTCACGTTTTTCACTCCTTGGATTTTGTTACAGCATTAATAATATAACATAGTTATAAACCGTTTGCAATGCTTTTATATGCCACTTAAGCAAACGCTAACAGTAAATCACTCTTTACTATTTTACCAAAAAAACAATATTTATCAAAACAATTTTTTCTGTGCTAAAATAGTTTATGGTGATAACATGAAATTTTTCTCAATTGCATCTGGTTCTAAAGGTAATGCATCTTATATAGAAACCGCTCAACATAAGATACTAATAGATGCGGGTATTTCCTTTACTAGAATGAAAGATGCTTTAAAAACAATCGATGTTGATATTAAAGATTTGACCCATTTATTTATTACACATGAACATTCTGATCATGTAAACGGATTAAAAATTTTACTTAAAAACGCGAATCCTCGAATTTATGTTTCCAAAGGAACAAATAAACAATTAGAGATTACCCATAATGTACAAATTATTAAAGCTTTAGAGCCATTACACTTTGAGCACTTAACGGTATTACCAATACCTTTAAGTCATGATGC
>CAYJBF010000027.1:0-10642 GCA_964368415.1 uncultured Acholeplasmataceae bacterium
ATTTTTATCTTTTGTTCAAGAAAAAAACACACAAGGGTGTGTTTAGATCTCTTCAATATCCTTTTTTAATACCGATTCTATATCTTCTTTAGAAATTGATCCTATTCTTAAGTACTCAATTTCATCACCTGTTAAATCGATTGTTGTCGAGGAAACGTTTAAGTAGTACGCATTATACTCTTCGTAAATGTGATCTACTTCATTTCCAAATGTATTAATAATTTCTTTTAAATCCATTAATGGTACTGAACCGCTTTTATTTACTGAAGTTGTTAATAGGGGACCGTTTTTCTTAATTAACCATAAAGCTGCTTCGTGGTTAGGAATACGAATACCGACTGTTTTATCTCCAGTTTTCTCAAAATGAGATTTAGTTGAAGGCAATATTAATGTTAAAGCCCCTGGCCAAAAAGCATAAGCCAATTTTCGAACTCTTTCATCAATAATCCCGATATCATTAACCGATACTAAACTATCACATAATACCGCTAAATGCTTTGTTTTAGAACGATCTTTAATGGTATAAATACGTTCAATAGCCGTGTTATCATATAACCTACACGCTAATCCCCACACGGTATCTGTCGGGAATATTACAACAGAACCATCCGTTAAAAATCCTTCTTCATAACCATAATCAAACATTAAAATTCACCTACCTCAATGAATGTAAATCTATCACGTTTACTCAAATCTTGAAATTGCATGACTGATGCTTTTGGATAATATTTTAAAGCTAGTTCATGTAATTCACTTTTTGTATTATAAGCATGTTCGAAAGCAATCAAACCGTTTGGTTTAATATAATCACGACTTTCTCTAATTATTCTTTCATAAAAATCTAAACCCTTATCACCACCATAAAGAGCTACTTCAGGTTCATGGACAACAGTAGGTCCAATTTCTTCTCCATCAGGTATGTAAGGTGGGTTAGAAACAATCAAATCAAATTTCAAATTTTTCACAGGTTCAAATAAATCTCCATGAAGAAATTTAACATTCGCTTCAAGTTTTTCACTGTTTTTTTGTGCAACTTTAAGTGCTTTTTCACTAATATCTGTTGCAACAACAGTCGAATTATATGTTTCTTTAGATAAAGTTACTCCAATACATCCTGAACCAGTTCCGATATCTAATATATTGATATTTTTATCAGAAAAATGTGTGTCAACATAGATTACTAGCATTTCAACTAGCTCTTCAGTTTCCCAACGTGGAATCAATACATCAGAATTTACATAAAACTCATGTCCGTAAAATGACTGTTTACCGGTGATATATTGAAGTGGTCGTTTTTCATTTATATATAAGCTCAATCCTTCATTAAATTGATCTTGAAGATGGGGACCGACTTCTTGATTTAATCTTAAATACAATTCTTGAACGCTAATATCTGCATAGTGCATTAATAAAAATTTCGCAACATCTACTTCTAAACCTACTTTTTCAATATCTTTTTCAGCTAATTTTAGTAGATTTTTATAAGTCATAAGATTCTCCAGCTTCTAATTTACGTTTTTGAACCTCGTTTAGTAATGGGTCTAGAATCAATTCTAGTTTACCATCCATTATGGCATCAAGTCTTTGAACAGTTAAATTTATTCTATGATCTGACACTCTATTTTGTGGATAGTTATAAGTACGAATCTTTTCACTTCTTGAACCTTTACCGACCATTGAAAGTCTAGCTTCGCCTTCTTTTTCAGCCTGTTCTTGTAGATATTGATCATAAATTCTTGTGACTAATAAACGATAAGCTTTATCTTTATTTTCATGTTGGCTCTTACCTTCTTGACTGGCTACAGCAATCCCTGTTGGGATATGTGTTAATCTAACTGCTGAATAAGTAGTATTTACTGATTGTCCCCCTGGTCCACTAGAGTTGAATGTATCAAATCTAATATCATTCCAAGAAATATTTATTTCTAATTCTTCAGCTTCAGGCATTACTATAACAGTTGCAGTGGAAGTATGAATTCTACCTTGTGATTCAGTTTCTGGAACTCTTTGAACTCTATGAACGCCCGCTTCATATTTAAGCATTGAGTATACATGATCACCACTTACTAAGAACTCGATTGATGTAAATCCACCCATAGTTCCTTCAGTTGCACTTAATATTTCAATCTTCCAACCTTGAGTTTCTGCAAATTTAGAATACATTCTAAACAAATCACCAGCGAAGATATTACCTTCATCGCCACCTGCAGCTCCTTTGATTTCAACTATAACGTTCTTTTCATCATTCGGATCTTTTGGTAATAATAATATTTTTAGTTCTTCTTCCAAAGTATCCATAGATTCTTGCAGGGATTCACTTTCCATTTCAGCCATTGAAGAGATTTCCTCATCTTCATCATGAAGTAAGACTTTTATATCTTTAAGCTGGTTTTTTTTATCTAAATATTCTCGATATTTTAAAACGACTTTTTCAAGTCCTTTTTGTTCCTTCATTAATTTAGTCATTTCCTTTACATTAGAAACGACACTCGAGTCCATCAACGAATTATTTATTTCATTATATCTTTTTTCTATTAGTTCTAATCTATCAAACATATTATCTCTCCTAGGACTAAATCATTTTATCACAATTATGTTATTATTTCCACAGGTTCTATTTATCCGATTTAATAAGCATATGGTTTGGGTTAAATTATAAATAGTGTTATAATATAGACAGTTAAACAAGGAGGAAAATAAAATGACAGTAGCAAAACAATTAAATCAACAAGTGGCAAACCTTAGTGTACTATATGTAAAATTACATAACTTCCATTGGTTTGTAAAGGGAGAAAGTTTCTTTCAATTACACGAGAAATTTGAAGAGTTATACGATGAAACTACAGAAATCTACGATGAAGTAGCAGAAAGAATGCTTATGATAGGTGAAAAACCAGTTGCAACATTAAAAGGTGCTTTAGAATTAGCAACCATTAAAGAAGCAACAGGCAAAGAAACTACCAAAGAAATGATTGAATCATTGATTCATGATTATAAATTATTGAATGATGAATTTGGTCATGCAATTCCTGTTGCTGAATCAACAAATGATGATGTAACAGTTGATCTATTAACATCAAACCGTGCAGTATTCCAAAAACATATTTGGATGCTTCAAGAATTATTAAAATAAACTAATATTTTAAAAGGTAGACCGCACGGTCTACCTTTTTTTGTTTAATCTTCTCTTTCCGAAATTGCATAAAACTTAGATTGGTCTTTATTAAATTTCAATCTAAACTCACCTAATGACCCTTGTCTGTTTTTTGCAATCTTAACTTCTATAATATCATCACCAATAGGGTTATTTGATTCATCCCTTGGAGCATATAAGAACAGAACAATGTCTGCATCTTGTTCAATGGATCCTGATTCTCTTAAGTCCGCTAATACCGGTGTTTTATCTTCACGTTTTTCTAAATCTCTTGATAATTGTGATAGTGCTAATACTGGGATTTTAAGTTCTCTAGCCATTTGTTTTAATCCTCTAGAAATCTCTGCAACCCCTTCTTGACGGTTACCACGACCAGAAGATTCGTTAATTAATTGTAGGTAGTCAATAATAACAAAATCTAATCTACCTTCTTGTCTTAATTTACGGCACTTCGCTCTAATATCTTTTACCTTAACATCTGATGAGTCATCAAAGAAGATTCTAAGTTGATTTAGTGAGTTGGTCGCTGCATTAATATCATCCCATTCGTTGGATGTTAGATTACCTGTTTTAATTCTTCTATTGGATACTAAACTTTCACAAGAAAGCATTCTACTGACCAATTGTTCGTTAGACATTTCTAAAGAAAATATTGCAACGCCGGCTTTTCCTTGTTTATTAAACTTGGCTACTTGTAAAGCCAAATTCATCGCAAAAGCACTCTTACCTACTGAAGGTCTCGCAGCTAAAATGATAAATTCCTCTGGTTGGAAACCAGCTGTCGCATAATTTAATTTCGCAAATCCTGTATCTATACCCGTTACCGCATTATCAGAACGTTGAATTTCTGCTTTACTTCTAACTTCTTTTAAGACTTCTTCTAAAGTTAGAAATTCTCCTGCCCGTCTTCTTCTAATTAATGTAAAAATCGCTTCTTCAGCATTATCTACATAATCAGATGCTGTGATGGCTGGATCAAATCCTTTTGTGTAAATTTCACTACTTACTTGGATCATCGCACGTTTTAAGGATTCATCTTTTACTAACTCTATATAAGAATCTAAGTTCGTAATAGTTGGTAGATAATCCGTTACTTCAACTAAATAATCTACACCAACCTGACTCATTACTTTTAAACTTGCCAATTCTGTTGATACAGTCGTATAATCGATTTTCCCATCAACTTCTAACAGGTTTAAAACCGCTCTATAGATATTTTTATTTTTCGTCTCATAAAAATCTTCAACCGTTAACTTATCTGCTACACTTGCTAAACAAGTAGGATCTACGAATATAGCCCCTAAAACAGATTTTTCAGCATCTATATTATGAGGCATGACTCTAACTTCAGCCATAGTACCCTCCTATTTTTCTAAAACGTTAATTTCGAATTGTGCTTTAATATTTCTTGATAGGCTAACTGTAGCTGTATAAATTCCAATTGAATTAATCTCACTGGTTAATTCTACCTTTTTCCTATCAAACTCAATTCCATTTTGTTCAGCAAACGCTTCAGCTATTTGTTTGGTCGTAACACTACCGAATAACTTACCGTCTTGACCCATATTAATGAATATAGTAACACTTTTAGATTCAATTTCATCTTTAAGTTTCTTCATTAATAAAATGTGTTGTTTTTCTTGTTCAATCTTAGCTGCTTTTTCATCTTCTAATTTTTTGATTGCTTCTGGAGTTGCTAAGATAGCTTTATTATTAGACAATAAATATTGACCATAACCGTTTGGAACTGAAATAATATCATCTTTATTTCCTTTTGACTTAACATCTTCTAATAATATAATTCTCATTGGTTCACCACCTTCATCTGATTCTCTAATTAATATACTTTTCAATTGATCATAGACTTCGTCAACTGATTTATTTTCGATTTGAGTTGCAGCACTATTTAAATGCCCACCACCATTCATCTCTTCCATGATGATTTGAACGTTCACATCATCATAACTTCTGGCACTAATGCCAATAAGGTTTTCACCTACTCTTGCGACAGTAAATCCAGCTTTGACACCGTCAATGTCTAGAATTTTTTCACTTACTTGAGCTAATAAAACACGGTCATGAATTACGCCAGAATCATCTTTAACAATCCCAATTCCTTTTATAGGAGATTCTACTGTATTTAATAAAGTGTTGATTAATAAGGTACGTTCCTTATCTAATCTTAGCCATTCTTTAACTTTAATTGAGGATGCTTGTTGTTCTTTTAGGTACGCAGCTGCCCCAAATGTTCTGGTTCCTGTTCTATAGGTAAACTCATTGGTATCAACTAAAATTCCTCCATACATAATAGACGCTTCAATTGGTTCTAATTCTACTTCATGTGGATAAAACTCCATCATTTCAGCAATTAGCTCAACGCTACTTGAGGCATATGGTTCAACATAAACAAAATCACCATCAAAGGTCACCTCGCCGTGTCTATGGTGGTCAATAACGGCTATTTTAGAAGCTTTTTCAAGCACCATTGGAGAAGATATAATAGTGGGTGATTGCGTGTCTACAATCACCAATAAAGTATCTTCACTAATTAACTTTAAAGCTTCTTTTGTATCTATAATAGATTTGTAAATTTCTGAAGATTCAGTTTTAAGATCTACAAATACTTTTTTAACAGTGTCATCTACCTGATCATTATCACAGATTATTCTACACGGAATCTTTGAAGCTTCAGCCATACGATAAACACCAATCATTGCCCCTAAGGCATCAATGTCTGATTGTTTATGGGCTATAGTTAAAACGTTTTTTGAAGACTCAATCAAGTCTTTAAAGGTTTGGGTTTGTACTCGTACTTGAACCCTTGAGCTCTTTTCAGAAGCATTTGATTTTCCACCAAAATAAGCAATCTTTTCATTTTGGATATTAACAACTGCTTGGTCTCCCCCGCGTTTTTCCGCAAGTTCAATCGCATTTTGAGCTAGTATTCCTAGTTCTTCATAACTGACTTCCCAGCTTGCTATCCCAATTGAGGCTGTCACACGAATACGATGTTTGTCGGATACTTCCCGAATTTTATTTAAAATATCAAATTTTTCTTGAATGATTTTTTGAAGTTCTTCATAGTAAAAACCAATAACCATTCGGTCTTCTGTATAAAGTTTTAAATACCCTTTATGACTGCTTACCCAATCACTAATTAAACCTAGGTATTCTCCTCTAATATTACTTTTTTCATAAACATCAAAGCTTTGAAGTGATTCTTCAACATTATCTAAATATAATAATCCTAACCAAGAAGATCTATTAATATACTTTTCTCTAATGTTTTCACGTTGTGTTACATCAAACAAATAAAGAACTTGGTTTTGTTTGTTATTAATCGCATCATACTTATTGGTCCCGATTTTAAGTGTGGCCTTGGATTCTTCACCACGAATTAAATCTTCAAATCCTTGATGAAGTTCTTTAAGGGGTCTATTTTCAATTTTTGTACTTTCGAATATTTTAGTGCTAAATGGGTTGTGCCATTTAACAGATAAATCATTGTTCTCATATAATATAATTCCTATAGGCAGTTCATTAAATGACTCATCGCCAATCTTATTAACATGGTAAGAAAGACTGCTCCAGGCAGTTAGTCTATTTTCTAGTGATTTAATTTTAATCGCTCTTTGATAATTAATCGCAAAAAAGAGCACCGTTACAGTAATTATCCCAGCAGCGACTAATACAATAAAGTAAATAGCCTCATTTCTAGAAGAAAAATAATTATTAAATATCCCGTATACGATGACAAATGCGAGTATTATTACCGATATAGCTAACGCAATAAACCTTTTCATTGTCCACCTACTTTCTTAAATTATATCATGTTTGCAACTATAATTATAGTGAAAAAAAAGACTTATAATAAGTCTTTATTCTTTAACGTATGGTAGAAGAGCCATATGTCTTGCACGCTTAATTGCAGTTGCAAGAGGGCGTTGCCATTTACTTGATGTTCCAGTTACACGTCTTGGTAAGATTTTACCTCTATCAGAAATGAATCTTCTTAAAAGGTCTGTATCTTTAAAATCGATATGAGTAACTTTATTTTGAGTAAAATAACATACTTTTTTACGTCTATTAAATCTTCTTTGTTGCATAATTATGTCCTTTCTTTAGAATGGTAGATCATCTTCAGAGGCAATATCAATTGCGCTATCTAAAAATGGATCATCTTCAGCTGGAACTTCATAACTTTGACTTGTGCTACTTGATTTGGTATCTAAAAATTGAATAGAATCACATACAACTTCTGTAATATATCTATTTTCTCCAGTTTGAGTTTGATATGTTCTAGATTGTAAACGTCCATCAATTCCTATTAAGCCACCTTTACTAACAAATTTAGCAAGGTTTTCCGCTTGTTTACGCCAAACAACACAGTTAAAGAAGTCAGCTTCTCTTTCCCCTTGGTTGTTAACGAATGTTCTGTCAACCGCAATCGAAAAATTAACGACAGGGATATTTGTTTGTGTGTATTTTAGTTCTGGGTCTCTTGTTATTCGACCAACTAATACGACTCTGTTCATAAATCCTCCTTATTCGCCTTCTTTAATAACGATAAAGCGAATAACACTTTCAGTAATTCTGATTACACGATTGAACTCTTTAACAGCTTCAGGGCTCGCATTGACTAATTGCCAAACATAATAGCCTTTTTTGAAGTGGTTAATTTCGTATGCAAGATCTTTCAAACCTATTTCCTTGTGTTCAGCAACCTCAGCTTGGAAATCTGTAAAAACTTTTGTTAGATTTTCAATGACTTGTTTGGTTTCCTCTGTTTCAAGATCAGGTCTGATGATGTACATAATTTCGTATTTCTTCATCTTGTTTCCTCCTTTTGGTCTATTGGTCATAATCGAGTTATGACAAGGATGGTTATAAAAACCATGCTTGATTATTATATCACATTCACTTTAATTATACAATAAATTTATTATGCATTTATAAGTCTATAAAGTGAATCTAAAGTAATTTATCTAAGAGGTTATAAACAACCTCAGTGGTCTTTTCAATAATATCTTCACGTGCAAGATGTCCAAATTGAAAATGATAACTATAAAACTGTCCACCTTTATAGATAGTAACCCAAACTTCTCCAACCTTACTTCGGTCTTCGGCAGTTGGTCCAGCACTACCTGTAATACCTACTCCAATGCTGGCATATCCCTTTAAAGCAACATTTTCTGCCATAACCATACTGACAGCATTACTAACAATACCATGTAGTTGTATGAGATGCGGCGTAACTTCTAGAAGTTCTTCTTTCATTTTATTTGAATAGGTTACTAACCCTAATTCAACCACTTCTGAAGCCCCTGGATGTTTAATTAATTCACTAACAACCCTACCGCCCGTCATCGATTCAGCGAAGGCTATTTTATAGTTTTGATGAATGAGTTTATCTAGTACTATTTTACTTTTCATTGTCTTTCTTTTAGTGGCATCGTATGTTGGAAGCCTTCATAAATATCATAACTTAATCTAAAAACCGATCCATTTCTTAGTTTTAATATTACTGAACAATTCTCGTTCATATGAGGATCTTGATCAAAGAAATTTTTAAAGTAAGTTTCATATTTTCTATTGTTAACTGATTTATCATGCGGAATGTTTTTATCTGGTAAATAAAAATAATCGATATCGTCTAAAACCACCATAAATCTTGAATCATCACTCTTTTGTGGATCGATAACTCTTAAATAAACATCTTGTTTCCCATTCGATAAATAATTAGGCATCTTGTATTTTGTATCTTTAAAAAAGTCATCAATAAATAAAAACTGATACCCGTCTATTAATAAATAAATCTTACTGGCCTTCAAAGATTTCATATGTGGATTTTTATGTTGACCAATATAATACATATCAAATTTATCTAAACCATCAAATTTTGTTTGATAGAATCTATCTACCGCAGTTAAATACTTACTAATTCTGATTCTTTTTGGAATTAATACCAAATACATCATTACCGAAAAAGTAACCCCAGCAATAATAAAAGCTGTTACCTCAGAAATAGGTTCTTGTCCACCCAAAATCCCAACTATAATCATCAATATCAAGATTAACACCAATAAAATATGAGTCATCGTTCTACCAAAAGATGGAATTAGCATCAATTTTGCTGCTAGATTCTTTTCTTGTTTCTCAGATAAAACTTGCCCTGTTTCAATTTTTAATAGTAGTCCTTTAAATAACATAACGCACCTCAAGTATTTCTATTTTATCATAGAATATTAGTATTTTTGTAAAATCATTTTAGTAAATAAACGTTTTGTGTTTTCTGTTGTAATTTTATCTAGATCTTCAATTAATACATTTTTAATTAAAGCCAGTTTTTCTAACGTATAAGCTGTATATGCCGGTTCATTTTGTTTCCCGCGGTAAGGATGTGGCGCTAAATAGGGTGCGTCCGTTTCCACTAAAAGTCTGTTTAGCGGTGTTTTTTCGGCAATTTCTAAAACTGCTTTAGCATTTTTAAATGTCACTACCCCACCAATCCCAATATACAAACCCAGTTCAATAAACTTATCTAATAATTCAACATGTTCACTATAACAGTGCATAACACCTTTTAACGCTTTATAGTTTTTAAGAATATCGTAAATGATATCGGCAGAGTTTCTTGAATGAATGATTACTGGTAAATCCAATTCTATGGCGAGTTCAATTTGTTTGGTGAAAACTTCTTTTTGAAGTTCTAGATTATCTTGAACCCAATATAGATCAATTCCTATCTCTCCAATAGCAACCACCTTATCGTTTTTTAGCTGTTCTTTTAATAAGTTAATATCTAAAGTTTCCTCGTTAACTTCACCTGGATGTAAGCCAACTGAGGCATAAACATTAGAATAGAGTCTACTTAGTTGTAGCGCTTGATTATTCGCTTCTTTGTTCATTCCAACCGCTATTATTTCATTAACATTATTGTCTTTTGCCCGAGCAATAATGTTTTCCACATCAGACAATAATGGTTCAATATTAATATGTGCGTGTGTATCAATCATATAATCACCATATCTATTTTACCATATTAAAATGAAAAAAAACCATATCAACCCGATATGGTTTTTGTTATTAGAAAGTTTATTCTAAAATTTGAGTTACTGAACCTGCACCAACGGTACGGCCACCTTCACGAATAGAGAATTTAGTACCATTTTCTAATGCGATTGGGTGAATAAGTTCAACAGTCATAACTGTGTTATCGCCAGGCATAACCATTTCTGTACCTTCTTGAAGTGTAATAACACCTGTAATATCAGTTGTACGGAAATAGAATTGTGGACGGTAATTTGAGAAGAATGCAGTGTGTCTTCCACCTTCTTCTTTACTTAATACGTAAACTTGTGCTTCGAATTTGAAGTGAGGTTTAACTGAACCAGGTTTAGCTAATACTTGACCACGTTCGATTTCATCTCTTGAAACACCTCTTAATAATGCACCGATGTTGTCACCAGCTTCTGCTCTATCAAGAAT
>CAYJBF010000028.1:0-10481 GCA_964368415.1 uncultured Acholeplasmataceae bacterium
TCATTTGTTTTATCTTTTTCTAAGATGGATAAATTTCCATGTTCTATAAATTGTTCGATTTTGTGAACAACCTCGTCTTTTTGTTGGTCATTATAAAATAGTTCATTTATAGGCAATGCTTTTACTGTTTCAGCTCTACCGATAGAAACTTGTGTTTCGGGTTCAAACAATTTTATGGATTCTATTTCCGTATCAAAGAAATCAATTCTAAATGGTTTTTCAGAACCAATTGGATAAATATCTAAAATAGAACCTCTAATACTAAATTCACCCGTTTTTAATACTTGATATTGTCTATCATAACCATAAGTAACCAATCTTTCAGCAAGGTCTCTTAAATCAAAATTATCTCCAACTTTAAAAGTTAATATTGCTTCTTGCCACATTGCCTTATTCAATACTTTATTTTGAATAGCACCTTGATTTAAGACGACTACTTTTTTCTTACCTTCAACCAATTCACCGATGGTATAAATTCTTTCAATCTTAAATGTTTTTGACGACATTGATAATAAACTAGTTAGTGGTTCATCAGAAGGGTAAAATAGAACATTTTCAGGTTCTAAAATGGTACTAAGTGTATCATAAAGCAACTGTGCTTTCGCAAGGTTTGGTAAAACGAGAAAGATCGTGTTGTCTTTTTCATCAAAATCTGTAGCGATTAAACTTGCTAAAAAATTCTCCGTTAAATCGGTGATTAATAAGCCGCTTTGTTTTTGGATGATTTTTTTAAACGTATTTAGTTGCTTAAAATGCTTTATAATTGTGTCCATTTTCCACCTCAAGACGTCAAAACACGGACGGTTTTACCAAACCGCCTGTGTGCCTTTGATTATATTATACCTTTTTAGAATTGTATTTTGACATAATTCTTTCAAAATCAACTTCTTCAATAAAATCAGTTAGTGCGTCTTTTACAACATTAAGACTAACATCAATAACCTCACGTTCTTTTTTCGAAAATTTCTTTAAAACAAAATCAATCATATTGCCATTTTTTGAAATTCCTACTCGTAGTCGTTTAAAATTATCTGATTCAAGAATTCTGATGATATCCTTTAAACCATTATGTCCCCCATCACTACCTGATAGTCTTAGTCTTAGTTGTCCTACATCTAAGTTAACATCATCACTTATTACAAGGATATCAGTTATATCGATTTTAAAGTAGTTCATGACTTTAAAGACACTGCGTCCTGAGAGATTCATGAACGTGGTGGGTTTTAATAAAATGGCCTTTTTACCATTATTTATGTATGTACCAATCATTCCTTCATAAGAAGGCTCATATTTAAACGTAATTTGGTTATCTTTGGCAAATGAATCTAAAGCATCAAATCCAACGTTGTGTCTGGTTGCTTCATATTTTTCACCAGGATTGCCTAGCCCTACAATCAATTTCATATTTTGTCTCTATCTTTGTAAATATTTTCAAAAATTTGACTGATTGGTTCATCTTTAACAATATTACAAATGGATTTACCTAATAATTGACCGATTGATAAAACGATAATTTTTTTAGAATCTTTTATTTCAGGATGGCCAATTGTATTGGTAACTACTATTTTTTCGATGCGAGATTTTTCTAATCTTTCTACAGCGTCATCTGAAAAGACGGCATGGGTAGCACAAGCGTAAACTTTAGTTGCACCAGCTTCTAATAACGCATCTGCTCCAGCCATTAAAGTTCCACCCGTATCAATGATATCGTCAATCATGATACAAACTTTACCTTTAACTTCACCAATAATGTTCATCGCAACAGCTTTGTTAGGTTCAGGTCTACGTTTATCGATAATAGCAATTGGAGAATCAAAAAATCTAGCAAATGCTCTGGCTCTAGTAGTTCCACCATGGTCTGGTGATACAACAACTATATCCTCTTTAGGTAAATGAGCAAATCTGTTTGCTAATAATGGTGCTGCTGGGAAATTATCAATCGGAATATCAAAGAACCCTTGAATTTGTCCGGCATGAAGATCAATACAAATTACACGGTGCGCACCAGCAGTTTGAATTAAATCAGCTACTAATTTTGCAGTAATTGGTTGTCTTGATTTTGCTTTTCTATCTTGCCTTGAGTAACCGAAATAAGGCATGATGATGGTTATCGAAGAGGCACTTGCTCTTTTAAGCGCATCACACATAATTAACACTTCCATTAAGTGTTCATTGACCGGCTTAGAGGTTGATTGCACCACAAATATGTGGTTTCCTCTTACGGAATCTTCAATGTTAATGTTAATTTCACCATCAGCAAATCTGGATATCGTACAATTCGATAACGGAATACCGGATTCCCTAGCAATTTGTTCTGCTATTTCTTTATTTGACGATAAGGTAAATAATTGAACTTTTTTTCCATCTATTATCATTTCGTTTCTGCCTCCTATGACTATTATAACAATTTATGTTTAGATTTCTTCTATCACTTCAAATTTTACATTTTTGCGTAATAATTGACTCACTTTTTTTCTATCTTCTTTGGATGGGTTCACCATAAATAAGGCTGGACCAGATCCTGACATGAAAACATTTAAGTCTTCATTTTTTAATGTGTTATATAACTCGTTTAATGGACCGTTTAGGTTTAATGAAGCCTCTAATAAGTCATTTTTCATATTTAACAACAACAGATCCATTTCATTACTACTGAGATACTTCTCAAAGCCATGATACGTTGGTTTAGTTTTAAGATTATCAAATGATTGAAAAACGTCTTTTGTATAAAGCGGTAAATTTGGGTAGATTAGGAGGAATGATAATTTCTCGTTGTTCTCGTAAAAATTAATTTCATCACCTCTACCATAAATAAATGCGCGCTTGTTATACAAACAAAATAAAGTATCACTGCCTAATTTATTAGCAAGTGTTTCAAGTTCAGATAAAGGTTTATTTAATTTAAATAATCTGTTTAAGCCCCTTAAAGTTGCGCTTATATCAGCACTAGAACCACCTAAACCAAAACCGATTGGTATCTTTTTATCAACCGTGATTTTTACGGAGTCTCTAATACCGAATGTTTCTTTAAATAACGTTATCGCTTTATAGATATTGTTGTTTTCTATTAAGACATTTGAAACCACTTCATCTTTAGTTGCTAGTTCAAATACTAATGTATCATATAAATTAATTGGAACAACAAAACTTTCTAAATTGTGGTAGTTACCTGTTGTTCCGGTAATTTCTAATGATAAATTTATTTTTGCATAAGCTTTTTCTATGACAAACAAATTATTGGATAGGGTAATAAAATCTTGAACCGTTAAACTTTCAGCTCTAATCATAGGATTAAAATCCGGATTAAATGTTTTGATTTTATCTTCTAATTCTTGTTTAGAAACTTTAAAGTGTTCTGATAAATTGTTCAGTAGGGTTTTTCTTTTTTGTTTAAATGAAGCTTTAATCAATGATTTTAAAAAATCAGAATCTTCAATTAATGGTTCATATTTATCCGTTCTTTTTAATTGAATCACGGCACTATCAACTTTAGGCGCTGGGTAGAAACTTGTGTTTTTAACATTGGTTACTTTAGATACATCATATTGATACCCAAGTAATACTGTTAGTGAGCCATACTCTTTATTATTAGGAGAGGCAATTATTCGATTGGCAACTTCTTTTTGAACCATCAGTGTTGCACTACTTATTCTTTTGGCATCGATTAGTTTTTCAATAATAGGACCAGTAATGTAATAAGGAATATTTGCGACACATACAGCTTCACTGACCCCAATAGATTCTAAAAATTCATCAATATTAATATTTAATATATCTTCATAGATTACTTTAAAATTAGGATATTTATCTTCTAATGGATTTAAATATGAGGTTAGCGATTTATCAATCTCAAAGGCATATACACTATCAGAGGTTTCTATTAATCTTTTTGATAACGCACCTCTGCCAGGGCCGATTTCAATAACCGTTTTTCCTTTTAAATCATTGGCATTAATGATTTTCGTCAAGATACCTTCGTTGATCAAGAAGTTTTGGCCGTATTTTTTTTTAGGACTGCTCATAAGCTAAAACCTCACTTTGGGTTATTCCAAAGGTTATTAATTTATCCAATAACCCTTTAGAATTAGTATAACCAATATTAAAAGTATTTAATAGATTTAAACGCTTATTTTTAGAATCTTTCCTTCCAATATAACCATGATCTAATAAAAATGATTTTGTTATATCAGATTCATTTTTAATCGGTTTAATTAAGTTTAAAGCTTCAATAATCTTTTCACTTGTTGCGTGTTCAATACCAATCTTTCTTTTATTTGAACTAATAGCATCATCTTGATTTAGATAGGCATGTTTTACAGTTTTAATTTCTCTTGTAAGGATTCTTCTAATTCTATTGCCTGCATGATCTGGGTCTAAAAATAATATTATTTCATGTGTTTTGGATAATAATTTTAGTTCATCAATAACGATTTGATCAACCGCTGCACCGTTAGTGGTTATGACAACTAAGTCTTTATAGATTTCTTTTAGTTTGGCTTTATCATGATTACCTTCAACCACAACAACGACTTTATTCATGTTTATAATACAACTTTCTTTCTGTTTTTATGCCTGAAGAAATTAATCCTTTAATGATTGGAGATACCTTATCTATCGGTTTTACCGTTCCATTTTTTGTTAATATTAAGATATCTTCAGCCTTAAAATCATAATCCTTTATTAAATACGTTTTTTGTGACACCACTTCTTCTTCGATAAAATAAGGGTTATCTTTATAGCGCTTTACCACTTCAATAATCTTAGATACATTCTCTTCTCTAAACTCAACATATTCAAATAGTTTTCTATTTAAAAACGCTTCACATAATTGGCTTAAAATAGTATCTTCATGATGCGCATATTTTTTAATGAAGGCATTCACATAAAAGTCATCTAGTTCTAAATATTCTTCTAGGGTAAGATTATTTTCAATTACTTTTTTTATTAAATTGGTGTATTCATCGATGAGTTTATCATGTTCAATTAAATCATATATTCTTAAAAATATTTTTTCTAGCATGATTTCATAGCTTCTCGCAACTGGATGGTAATACACTTGCCAGTACATATGATACCTACTAACTAAATAGTTTTCTATTGCGTGAATCGCGCCTTCTTTATAAACGATATTTCTGTTTTTTACATCAAGCATTCTCACAATTCTATCTAAATCAAGTCTCCCATAATTAGCACCCGTATAATAAGCATCTCTCATTAAATAATCCAGCCTGTCAATATCAATTTGACTGCTGATTAATTGTTCGATTTCGGGATGTAACCCTTTTTTTAGTAAAACGCTAGAAACATTCTCTTTTAAACCAACACTGGCACTATCTAATAAAAAACTAATTTCAGGGTCATTTAAGACTATTTCCGAACTATAAGATTCATGAGATAATTTAAACACACGCTCAAATGCGTGTGAATATGGACCGTGTCCAATATCATGTAAAAGCGCAGAAATCATTAAGATCATCTTTTGATTTTCATCAAAATATTGGTTTAATGTATCATTATCATCTAAAAGTTTATTGGCAAGATTATATACCCCTAAGCTATGATTAAATCTTGAATGTTCAGCGCCGTGAAAAACCATCTTAACCCCACTTAAATGGGTAATACGTCTTAGTCTTTGAAAAGCTTTTGAATCAATCAAATCACTGATTAATTGATACCTGACATTGATATAACCATAAACAGGATCTCTGAAAACTTTTTTTCTTTCTAGTTTTTTATACATAGTAGCCCTCTTTTATCAATAAAAAAAGCCTTATAAAAGGCTATTCTTGTATTTTATATTGTTTAACTAGTACTGCTTCGTCACCTGTAGATAAACCAAAAGCCGCACCATCGTCGGTGTCTAAATGACAATCTAAAGCAAATTTTGATGATACTCTACATAACACGTCTCCTAGAATTCCGCTCTTTTCACCTTTAACGTAAATATTGACTAAATCGCCATCTTTAACGCCAAATTCAGCTGCATCTTCTAAAGAAAAATGAATATGTCTATCGGCTACAATAACGCCTTCCGTAATTTCTACTTCACCTTTAGGACCAACAAGTTTAGCTGCACCACTACCTTTAACGTCACCGCTTGATCTAACTGGGGCAACAAATTTACCTCTAATGGCATCACTTCTTGAAAGTTCGATTTGTGTTTGTGAACGAACAGGACCTAAAATACGAACGCCTGGTTGAAGTTTACCGGATGGTGAATAAACATCTACCTTTTCTTCACATGCATATTGTCCTGGTTGGCTTAAGTCTTTAAATTTTGTTAATTGGTAGCCTTTTCCAAATAATATCTCTAAATGTTCTTGGGATACATGGAGGTGTCTACCAGAAATACCTACTGGAATTTTTCTCATAATATCTATACCTCATTTCTTATTTATTATATCATATTATCCCTATAACTCAAAGAATCAAGACGTAATATTTTTGTGTTTTGATTCTTGATAAAAACCTATTAATTTTTGTCTTTATGCTATAATAAAAGAAAAAGGAGCGTTAACCGAATGACTATATTTGAAAGAATTATTAACCGCGAAATCCCTAGTAATATTGTATATGAGGATGAGTATACCATAGCTTTTTTAGATTTATCTCAAGTTACTAAAGGTCATACTTTAGTAGTCCCAAAAAAGGCTTTTCCTGATTTGTTTTCTTTAGACGATGAAACCAGTGCCCATTTACTTAAAGTTTGTGTTATTGTTGCGACTGCATTAAAAAAAGCCTTCAACTTAGAAGGCCTTAACTTGGTCAATAATAACGGAACTATTGCGGGTCAAAGTGTATTTCACTTTCACATTCATTTAATTCCTAGATACCCTAATGATGATTATTTAATGGTTGGTGTTAATCATCAAAGTAAGTATACTAAAGATGATTTAAATCAAATCAAACAAGCGATTATTGAGGCTCAATCATAAAGGCTACGCCACCACTTACATTGTCAACACTTAAACGGTAACCGAAACGGTTTACCGTTTTTTGTACAATCGACATGCCTAACCCAAATTGGCCTTTAGTTCCTTTTTCATATGGTTTAAATAAGGCTGTAATATATTTTTGTTCAATCGCTGGACCGTCATTATAAAACGTTAATTTATTATTTTTTAATCTGATAATAATCTTTGTTTTTGCATATCGAGTGGCATTATCTAAAATATTTGAGACGACGGTAATCCAGTTTTCTCTTAAACCTTTATAAATTGAATCATCCAATTTCACAATAACTTTAAACTTTGATAAGATAATTCGGTAATCATCCAGGACATCTTCAATGACCTTTTTCATTTTAATATCTTCTAATGGGATGGTCGAATCAATGTATTCTAATTTATTATATTCTAATAAACGTTTAACTTTATCTTCAAGCTTACCCGTTTGTTCGACAATAATCGACGCATCACTCGCATCACTAATCCCGTCTTCAATCGCTTCAGCATAACTTCTAATAACGGATATTGGGGTTTTAAAGTCGTGGGATAAGTTTTGGAACATTTCTTGTTTGGTTAATTCGTTATGTTCGATTTCAAGTCGCATTTGTTCGACGTTTTCCCCTAAATCACTAATTTCATCGTTCCCAGAAATTTCAATCGGTTTTTGGTAGCCAGTTTCACCAAGTTCTTTAACTTGATTTGAAAGATTTTTAATTCTTTTGGTCATCTCTCTACTCCAAAGCGCTAAGATTACGTTTCCGACAACGATAATCACTGCGAATGCAACAAATGTCCCAACAAATGATAGTAATACATCACTTTGAGCACTGGTTCGTTTAATAATTGAGACATAGGCTGAATCCATCACCCCTACTAAGTAATGGGTAATGGTTTGAGAAATATCTGAAATCTTTTGAATGCCGACATAATAAGTTTCCCCGTTGGTTGCGACAAACTCAAAATAACCTGCCTCAGCCGCTAAAACAATCTCTTTTTGAATAATTAGACTTGGGGCAATCATTTCGGCATTATTTGAGGTATTTACTGCGCCTCTAACGTTTTTTTGTAAGTTATTCACTTCAATATATGCGCTAATATACCCTAAATAGGGTTTGTTTTCAAATTCTTTTGGGTCGTCTACGACCGCTTCTAAGTAAGTATTCATCTCATTTTGAACAATCCCTAGATAAACAACTTCATAGTTTCTATAAGTTACAAGACCGAAAACAACCGCACTTAATACCGTTACGGTTGTATATAAAATAAGTAATTGACTTGATAACTTTATTTTTCTCATAGTTTATAGGAGTCTATATCCGAATCCATAAATCGTTTCAATCTTTAGACTTGGCATTTTATTTCTAAGTCTTCTTAATAAATCATCAACCACACGGTCAGATCCATAATAATCAGGACCCCATACATGAGATAATATTTGTTCTCTACTAAATGGCATATTTTGATTTTCAATAAAGAATAATAATAATTCAAACTCTTTATTGGTTAAATCAATTTGTTCGTCTTTATATTTAATCGTTCTCTTTTCGATATTAATTTCATAGTCATCATATTTAATGGTTGTACCACTGCTCTTTTTAGTTCTTTTCAAGACTGCTTTAACTCTTAACACGAGTTCTCTAGGCGAATATGGTTTTGCGATATAATCATCACTTCCAAGTTCTAACCCTCTAATCTTATCGAGGTCGTGGTCTCTAGCGCTTGCGAAAATAACAGCGACATTGGGACGCTCTTTTTTGATTTGTTCAATGATATCATACCCATTTATGTCATCTGGCAACATAATATCTAAAATCCATAAATCAACGTCATCGTTAACATGTTTAGCTGCTTCTTCACCTGTTAAAAAGATTGTGACTTCAAAACCTTCTTTTTCTAAGTACTTTTTAACTATCTGGGCTAAATCGTACTCATCTTCTACTAAATAAATTCTCAAGTTAATCAACTCCTCAATATTAAAAAGTGAAAGTGCCTCAAAAGGGCACTTTCATTATACCATATCAAAAAAGGAGAAATAAGAAAGAAGTTATACTTCGCTTATTATAATACTTTAATAATATGGTTCAATTATCTTTTTTCTGTGTGAATTAGTGTTATTTTATTACTGTTTGATGCATGTAACTAACTAACACATCTGGGATAGTGACTGTGCCATCTTCATTTTGGTAGTTTTCTAAAATTGCGATAATAGTTCTTCCAACAGCTAAGCCAGAACCGTTTAATGTATGAACGTATTCAGTCTTTCCATCTTTGTCACGTTTGAAGCGAATATTTCCTCTTCTTGCTTGATAGTCGCCAGCGTTTGAAATTGATCCAATTTCTCTATAAGTTCTTTGAGATGGAATCCAAACTTCAATGTCATAAGTTTTTTGCATGGAGAATCCTAAATCACCTGTTGATAAGCATACCACTCTATATGGTAATTTTAATAATTGTAAGACGCGTTCGCTATTTTTCAACATTTTTTGGTGTTCTTTTTCTGATTCTTCTGGTTTACAGAACTTAATTAATTCAACTTTATGGAATTGATGTTGGCGTAAGATACCTCTTGTATCTTTACCAGCTGAACCCGCTTCACTTCTAAATGCGGTGGTATAAGAAACGTATTTTAATGGTAATTTATTCCCATCTAAAATTTCATCTCTATGCATATTAATGGTTGGTACTTCAGCGGTAGGGTTTAAGTACCACTCTTGGTTTCCAACTTGGAATGATTCTTCTTTAAACTTTGGAAATTGTCCTGTTGCAAACATAGAAGCTTCATTGACAATATAAGGTGGAATAATTTCAGTATAACCGTGATCTTCTGAATGTAAATCCATCATAAATTGAATTAATGACCTTTCAAGTTTTGCGCCTAAGCCTTTATCAATAACAAATCTAGCGCCTGTGATTTTAGCGGCTCTTTCAAAATCAAGAATATCTAATGAAGTACCTAAATCG
Organism: uncultured Acholeplasmataceae bacterium; assembly: GCA_964368415.1. GTDB lineage: Bacteria > Bacillota_I > Bacilli_A > Acholeplasmatales > UBA5453 > UBA5409. The sequence goes on from CAYJBF010000028.1 coordinate 9,909, forward strand.
ACATGGTCTTTTACTTTGAAATCAAATTGACGTGGGACACCATATTTTGATACTTCCATATTGTCTTTTTCATCTAATCCAATTGGAATTTCAGGATCTGGAATATTTGGTGTGTTTAGAAGTTCATTCCGAATTTCAGCTTCTAAAACTACTATTTGTTCGTCGAGGCGTTTTATATTATCACCAATGATTCTAACTTCTTCTTTAATCGCTTCTGTCGGTTTTTTAGCTTTGGTTAAAACACCAATTTCTTTACTCTTCTGGTTACGTTCGCTTTTAAGCTTTTCAACCTCGGCAATAAGTTCACGTCTAAGCGCGTCTTTTTTAACCGTTTCTCGTAGGTAAGAAAAATCTGCTCCTCTTGTTTGAAGCCTATCAATGGTTTCGCTTAAGTTTTCTTTAATAAATTTAATATCTAACATCGTTGTCTCCGTTACTGACCCTACTTTTATAGGGATAATACCTTACATTTATTGTAGGTTCATATAAATATTGTATAAATAAATTATAGTGTGTTTCCCCCTATTTGTAAAGACTATAGGTCAAACAGGTCTTTTGGTGCTTCTTCTTTGA
>CAYJBF010000029.1:0-10124 GCA_964368415.1 uncultured Acholeplasmataceae bacterium
AGTAATACACAACCTAAGGGGTTAAAGGTGGTTGTTGAGCGTGATAAAAATAAAAAAATCTTAGAGATTCCAGGGTTTAGTTTAATTAAAAATAAACAATATGGTATCAAGCAAATAACAATATATGAAAAAGATTAGCCTATCAAAGCTAATCTTTTTTTCATAAAAAAAAAACGCAAAAATGCGTTTTTTATCGTTCTGAAATTGCGTCAACAGGGCATACTTCTTGGCAAGCACCACAATCGATACATACATCTTCGTCAATAACGTAAATGTCACCTTCGGAAATACAGTCAACTGGGCATTCAGCTTGGCATGAGCCACATGCGATACAAGAATCATCAATCCATCTTGGCATATTCATCACTCCTCAAAACTATTGTAACCCATCAAGGTATAAAAGTAAAGGTGAAGTTGGTTATTTAATGAGTTGATAATTTACATGAAATAGGTTACAATAAGTGGGAATAAGGAGTGGATTATTATGATGCAAATTCAAATATGGTTATTTATTGTTTCTTTAGTTGGTGTGTTACTTGTTGGAGGTGTAGCGGGATTTTTTATCGCTAGAGGTTGGTTTAAAAAATACTTAAAGAAGAACCCACCAATAAATGAAAAAATGATTCGCGAAATGATGAGACAAATGGGAAGAACCCCATCTGAAAAACAAGTAAGACAAATTTTAGCTTCAATGGATCAAACAAAATAATTAAAACAAACAAGGGACTGTAAAGAAATGAAGAATTAATTTTCTTCAAAGGACTTTATGGTCCTTTTTTTTCTGACGAGTGGTGAAGAGTGTTGGTTACGTGTAGGATTGATATCTTAACAAAGACGACATCTCACCATCCAAAAACTGATGACAATTGAATCCTAAAATATGATATAATGACATTGCCAAAGAATGTAAAAAAAGGAACTATAAAAGCGAGTATTTTATCCTTGAATTGTTTGGCGACGTTCCTGGGGATAAAGTACTCGCTTTTGTAGTCTAGGAACGTTCTATGTCAAATTTAACTTATTGCCCAACCTGTGGGCATCGATCCATCAAACATGGGAGAACTAAAACAGGTGTTCAGAGATTTTTTTTCATCCATGTAAGAAGACATTTATAAGTGATCAGACACCGAGCAAAGGTTTTAAGCAAAGCGACTCTGTGATCAAGAGATTCATCGGGTACATGGTCGACGATGTTACCCTAGATGTCGCCGCAAGGAATCTTTCTATCGACCATAAAACCGCGCTGTACTATCGATTCATGATCTTTCACGCGCTACTTAATTATCAAGATGATATCATCCTTGATGGCAGCATCATGATCGACGAGACATTCATTAGCATCAGCAAGAAAAAATATAAGATTCAACGGCCTGATGGTAAAGATATCCGAGGATTTTATTCGTTTGTTCAATAATAACCTGGGTAAAATCAAGCGATTTATTCATGATGGTAATTCAAAACAGGTGCAATTTATGAAACAATATGATGTCGACAGAATCAATGCACGAAAGAGTGAAGATGCAGAACTATCAACATTAATCGTTGATTCATTGCACAGCAGCCTGAAGCGATATCTATTCAAACATGCCGGGTTTAGACTGAAGTATCTTCAACACTACCTTAACTTTTTCACACACAGGCACAATCAACTAATCTTGGCAGATTCGAAAAACAAGAAAGAACAGTTAAAAGCAAAGAATGATTTGATTACTGACCTGTATAAGCGGATACAAAAATCAAAAAAGCAAGTTAACTATCAAACATTTTTAAAAGATAAAGGCATTACTGACATTTTGGAGAAGCATCGGTGATTTCACCAACACTCTTCACCATTCGTCAGTTTTTTTTACTTAAAAATAAAAGAACCAGCGATTTGGCTGGTTCTAAAGTTACTTAGTTTTAAATTCTTCATTTTCTTTTTTACTAAAACCCATTTTCTTTTCAGTACCACTCAACAAACGTTTGTAGTTGGGTATATGTCTAATAAAGATAAATAGAATGAGTGCCACATAAATGACGAACATAAATGAATCTGTTTGAAGTCTGTTTTGGATGAGTAATTGAATAAATGTTGCGATACCGACACTAATTGCTGCAAGAGTTGAACCTAATGAGGCATAATGTGTGACTTTAACGGTTATTAAATAAACCAATAAACAGATAACACCAGGAACTGGGGTTAATGTTAATACAACACCTAATGATGCGGCTACTGCCTTACCACCTTTAAACTTTAAGAAGATTGGGAATGTATGTCCTAAAATTGCTGCCATCCCAAACAATACACTGACATCGAACGTTTGATTAAATAAATCTAGTGTAACTTGAAAATCTGTTAAAACATTTGGAAGAATGTATTTAACTAAAATTACGACGACTGCTGCCTTTAATGCATCTAAGAATAATGTCAAGAAACCTAGTTTAGGACCCATCACTCGAATTGCGTTTGATGCCCCTATATTTTTACTGCCATGTTCTCGTAAATCTATCTTCAAAAATGCCTTACCAACAATGAGTCCATTCGGTATTGATCCTAGCAAATATGCCAGTAAAAATAAACCGATTTTAAGAAAGATATAGTCCATTTTACCACCTCACATCGAAAATTTTACTCTATTAGGTTTTAAAAAGCAAATTAAAATATATAATCTTCACGATAATGTGTTATTTATCATTGTTAAATGCTCATTTATTTGGTATAATTAGGGCAAATAGAAGGACTGATTTAATGGATCAAATGAATAATAAATACTCTGAAGAGTCGATTCAGATATTAGAAGGACTTGATGCGGTAAGAAAACGACCAGGTATGTATATCGGGTCAACTGACCAAAGAGGTCTTCACCATCTAATATGGGAAATTATGGATAACGCTATCGATGAAGCTCTATCAGGTTATGGGAACGAAATAATACTAACAATTAAAAACGACAATAGTATTGAAATTCAAGACTTTGGACGTGGACTCCCTTACAAGCTACATAAGAGTGGCAGACCCACTACCGAAGTTATTTTTAACATGCTTCACTCGGGCGGAAAGTTTTCTGCCGAAAATGGATATAAAGTAAGTGGTGGTTTACACGGGGTTGGTGCTGCGGTTGTTAACGCATTATCAAGCTTTTTGGACGTCACGATTTACCGTGATAATCAAATTCATCACCAACGTTTTAGTGAAGGTGGAAAGATTGTTTCTGATCTTGAAAACTTAGGTAATACAAGAAAAACTGGAACCACTGTATGGTTTAAACCTGACCCTAGAATTTTTACAACCACTTTATTTAATTACGATACGATAAGAGAGCGCTTAAGAGAAAGTGCTTTTCTTATAAAGAATATTAAAATAGTATTAAAAGACGAAAGAAACAATCAATCTGAAATCTTTCAATATGAAAGAGGCATTTCTGAATACGTTGAATTCTTAAACAAAGGCAAAACACCGTATCATGATGTCACAGCACTAGAAGGTAATTATGCGATTAAGACTGATAGTGTGATTGAAGTAGAATCCGCTTTTCAATTTACCAACAGTTATCAAGAAAATATTGTTTCTTTTGTTAATAACGTTAGAACTAAAGATGGCGGTACCCATGAAACAGGGTTTAAATCTGCTTTAACAAGAGCAATCAATGATTACGCTAGAAAATACGGTTTTTTAAAAGAGAAAGACCCAAATATTGAAGGTGTAGACATTAGAGAAGGCATAACAGCGATTGTTTCTTTAAGAATTCCTGAAAACTATCTTGAGTTTGAAGGACAAACTAAAGGTAAATTAGGAACACCTGAAGCAAGAAATGCTATGGAAAGTGTTATTTATGATAAACTAACCTACTACCTAGAAGAAAATGCTGATTTTTCAAATAATTTAATTAAACGTTCTAATGATGCTTATAAAGCTAGAGAAGCAGCAAGAAAAGCCCGTGAAGAAGCTAGAAGCGACAAAAAACGTAATAAAAAGGAAGTCAGTCTATCTGGGAAATTAACCCCAGCTACTGGCAAAGATAAAACTAAAAATGAGCTTTTCTTAGTCGAAGGTGATTCGGCGGGTGGATCAGCAAAACAAGGTAGAGACAGACGATTCCAAGCGATATTACCACTAAGAGGTAAGGTTGTTAACAGTGAAAGAACTTCACCAGAACAATTGCTTAAAAACGAAGAAATTAATACCATCATCTACACCATTGGTGCGGATTATGGTGTGGATTTTGATGTTACAAAATGTAATTATGATAAAGTTATCATCATGACCGATGCGGACGATGATGGTGCCCATATTCAAGTGTTATTATTAACCTTCTTTTTTAGATATATGAAACCTTTAATTGAGGCAGGTAAACTCTATATTGCATTACCTCCACTTTATAAAGTTAACACTAAAAAAGGCGCTAAAGTGATTTCTAATTATGCGTGGAATGATGCCCAACTAAAAGAATTTACAAAAGAAAATAATTCCACTATTCAGCGATTTAAAGGGTTAGGGGAAATGAACTTTGATCAACTTTGGGAAACAACCATGAACCCAGAAACCAGATCTTTAATTCAAGTTCAAATTGAAGATGAAGGCGTGGCAGAAAAACGTGTTGGCATCTTAATGGGTGATAAAGTTGCCCCAAGAAGAGAATGGATTGAACAAAACGTTGATTTTGTTAGTGAGGATGATTATCAAATAAAGGAAACATCTTATGAGTAAGAAAAATACTTTAGAAACGTTCATTGAGGAACGTATATTAAAAGAGAATCTAGAAGATGTAATGGGCGATAGGTTTGGCCGTTATTCTAAATATATTATTCAAGACCGTGCGTTACCAGACATTAGAGATGGTTTAAAACCAGTTCAAAGACGTATTTTATATGGCATGTATAGGATGGGGATTACTTCTGACAAACCATTTAAAAAATCCGCCCGTATTACGGGTGAAGTCATGGGTAAATATCACCCACATGGTGACTCATCGATTTATGAAGCAATGGTCAGGTTGTCTCAACCTTGGAAACAAGGGGTTACTTTAATCGAAATGCATGGTAATAATGGATCAATTGATGGTGACTCTGCCGCAGCGATGCGTTATACAGAAGCAAGACTTACTAAAGAAGCTGAAGCATTACTAGAAGACATTGATAAGAGAACAGTACCCTTTATTCCTAACTTTGATGATGAAGAATTAGAACCAACCGTCTTACCAGCTAAATTTCCTAACTTATTGGTGAATGGCGCAAGTGGTATTTCATCAGGGTATGCGACTAAAATTCCACCTCATAATTTAAAAGAAGTGGTTAATGCAACCATCTATAAAATTGAACATCCTGAAATGACGATTGATGATTTATTAAAAATTATGCCAGGTCCCGATTTTCCTACTGGAGCCATTGTTCAAGGCCATGAAGGTATTCGTCAAGCCTTTGAAACAGGGGCTGGGAAAGTTATCGTTAGAAGTAAAACTTTAACCGAAGATATCTCGAAAGATACCTATAGAATTGTTGTAACTGAAATTCCTTATGAAGTTAATAAAGGGGATTTGGTTAAACAAATTGATATGTTAAGAATCGATAAGAAACTTGAAGATATCAGTGAAGTAAGAGATGAATCTGATAAAGACGGTTTAAGAATTGCCATTGACTTAAAAAAAGGTGCCAATGTTGAGGTTTGCTTGAACTATTTATTTAAATCAACAGAACTTCAAATGAACTACAACTATAATATGGTTGCAATCAACCAACAAAGACCTGTTCAACTAGGTGTATTAGAAATTTTAGAAAGTTACATTAATCACCAAAAAGAGGTCATTACAAACAGAAGTAACTTTAATTTAAACCGTTCACAAAAACGACTTCATATTGTTTTAGGTTTAATTAAGATGGTAGATATTTTAGATGAAGTGGTTGATACCATTAGAAGTTCTACCAATAAACAAAACTCAAAAGACAATTTAATGAGTAAATTTGATTTTACTGAATTCCAAGCTGAAGCAATTGTAACTTTACAACTATACCGTTTAAGTTCAACAGATATTAATGCTTTAATAAAGGAAAGAGAAACATTAGAAGAGTTTATTAAAGAGCTAGAAGAAATTTTAACCGATGAATCTAAGTTGTTAGGGATAATTAAAAAAGAATTAAGACAAATTGCTAAGAGTTTAGGCAATGATCGTCAATCCGTCATTGAAGAGGAAGTCGATCAAATTAAGATTGATAAAATTGACCTTATTAGCGATGAACAAGTTAGAGTGGGTGTTACTAAAGATGGTTACATCAAACGTTCTAACTTAAGGAGTTATAAAGCTAGTCCAACGCCGGGATTAAAAGAACAAGACGGTATGTTATTTGATGAGGAAGTATCAACGCATGATACCCTATTAATGTTTACAACAGGTGGAAACTATTTGTTTATGCCAGTCTATGAATTAGAAGAATTTAAATGGAAAGATTTAGGAACCTATGTCAATAATATTGTTCCTATTGAGAAAGATGAGCACATCATTAGGGTTTTAGCAATTAGAGACTTTGATGCGCCTACTAATTTATTACTTGCCACAGAATCAGGAAAAATAAAACAAACCCCACTTAAGGATTTTTATGTCACACGTTATTCAAAATCCATTAGAGCAATGAAACTCTCTAAAGGTGATGAATTGACCAGTGTGGAAATGGGAACTAAATTCAACGTGGTTTGTTTTACTCAACGCGGACAAGCCTTGCGTCTAAGGCAATCAGAAATTCCAACTTACGGAACACAATCTTCGGGGATTAAGTCCATGCAAATAAAACCGAAGGACAAGCTGGTTAAAGCCATCTATGCAAAATCGTCTGATGAATTATTGATATTATCCAGCAAAGGAAATATTAAACGCGATAAAGTAGATAATCTACCTTTAAGCAAACGTTTAAGAGCAAGTGTTATTATTTGGTCAGATAGAAACAGAAATCCACATTTCATTAGAGATGTGAGCCGTTTATATGATGAACAAATAAAAGCCGATGTTCCAATTTTAATAACCGCTAAAAAAGGCTCAATCACCTTTAAAGTATCAGATTTAAAGCCGTCTGTAGCTGAATACGGTAAAAACTATTTATCAGATGTTACTTACGGAAAGAGTCTATTCATTAACTTAGGTCAAGTGCCTGAAGAGGAAGATCTAGATTTAATTGATGAAGGCAATGAAGTAATTAACGAAGAGAAAAAAGAAGTCTCACCAAAACCAAAAACCCCAACACATGAAATCGATATCGATGAAAATGATGATGAGGAAATCAATGAAGAAAAAAAGGTCAGAATAACAAAATTATCATTGTTTGATGACGAATGGAAGGAGTCTTAACTAAATGATTATAACAATCAACGATAAAACCTATCACTATGAAAATGGTACTTCACTAGAAGCCATTATGAAAGATTTAAACGTTAAAGCCTATGCAGCAACGGTTAACAATAGAATGAGGGAGCTCACCTATGAAGTGAAACGCGATTCTATCGTTCAATTTTTAGATTTATCAAACAGAGATGCAGTAAGGGTTTATGAAGCTACTTTGAGATTCATAATTTTGATGGCTATCAAAAATTTATACCCTAACGCAAGTGTAAAATATAACTATTCGATTTCTCGTTCAATTTTAGTTATTATGAAAAACTTAGGGGTTAGATTAACCCAACAAGTTTTAGATAAAATTGAAGCTGAAACTAGAAGAATTATTGCTTTAGATTTACCAATTAAACGTCAAAGGATGGAAATTGATGCCGCTTTAGAATATTACAAGGAAAAACAATTCTTTGATAAAGCTGAAGTATTAAAATACCGTGAAGAAGATTATGTAAACACATATAAGTGTGATGATTATCAAAACTATATGTTTGGTTACATGACCCCTTCAACAGGTTACATTCATGATTTTAGATTTGTGATGTATCCACCTGGGTTTATGATTCAATACCCAAGAAGTGAAACTGAAGGCATTATTCCTAAATTTGATGATGCACCTATTTTCAATAAGACAATTAAAGAAGCGTCTAAATGGGGCAAAATCATTGAAGGCGATACCATCCCTAAAATTAACCAATATGTTGAAAATGGTTTAGCGATTGAATTTGTTAATATTTGCGAAACAAAACATAACCGTCAACTAGCCCAATTAGGCGATGAGATTGAATCAAACATTGAAGACATTAGATTGATCTGTATTGCGGGTCCATCTAGCAGTGGGAAAACAACCTTCTCAAACCGTTTAAAGATTGAATTATTAAGTCGTGGGATTAAACCTGTTATGATTTCAATTGATGACTATTATAAAACACGTGCTGAAGCACCGAAAGATAAGGATGGTAAACCAGACTTAGAACACGTTGAAGCACTAGACTTAGCGCTTTTTAACGAACAGATCGTTAAACTAATTAATGGTGATGAAGTAATTCTACCAAAGTTTGATTTTAAGACTGGTTCTAGAATCCAAGGTAAAACCATTAAGATTGATGAGAAATCACCAATCATCATTGAAGGAATACACGCCCTAAATGATATGTTAACCCCAAGTGTTCCGGCACACCAAAAATATAAAATCTTTATCGCCCCACAAACCCAACTTCATATCGATAACCACAACCCAATTAGCTTCACGGATTTAAGATTATTAAGAAGAATGGTTAGGGACCAAAAATACCGTAACTCACCAGCTGAAGAAACATTAGGTATGTGGGCAAGTGTTAGAGCAGGTGAATTCAAATGGATTTATCCATTCCAAGAACAAGCCAACTTTGTCTTTAACAGTGAATTAACTTATGAGTTCCTAGTATTAAAGAAACACGCTTATAGATCTTTAAATAGTATCCCAAGAGATTCAGAACATTTTATTACCGCAAACCGGTTATTGAAATTCTTAAAATACTTTAAAGAAATCGATGATGAATTAGTTCCAAATAACTCTATCTTAAGAGAGTTTATAGGTAATTCAGTATTCTAATATAGCGCGCGCATACGTGCGCGCGTTCATTAATTATAAAAAGATAGGAAATTAGGTGATAACTTGCAATGCTTAACTAATATGGAAAGAATTCAAATTGTGAACTCATTGATGATGCAACTATTTAAACTTTATGAAGATAAAGGTAAAGCGTATTATTATAGAGAACTATTTGAAAGAGATGACGCAACTTTCGTCAAAAACACTTTAGAAGAGGATACAGAAAATATTGCGAAATTTTTAAACTTAGATATCACTCCAGCTAGAATAAAACTTCTAGCAAACCAACGACGTTCTTATAAGCCGAAGAAAAAGGATGAAGTATTATTATCGAACATTAAAGAGGCTTTAACGAAGATTCAAGAAATGAGCAATGATTTTAACCTAATATCTAACGAAGTCACCGATTTAGTAACAATTTTGTTTAGAGGGTATGATACTGTTAGATTTAATAAAAAAGGCGCTAAAACCACTAGAACAATTAAATCATTTGAAGACTATTCCAGTGAACAGCAACTCCAAAAATTAATCGATCAATACCATACGGTATTAAAATCCAATAAGTATGAATTAATCCTAATTATTTGTAACTTCTATGTTGATTTTATTAAAATAGAACCATTTACCAAATATAACGAACTCATCGGTTTAATGCTAATCTATACGATGATTTCTAAAGAATTTCAGGTATGTCGTTTTGGATCATTCTTTGCGGCGCTATATCCAGTTAAAGATAGACTTGATAATGCTTTAGTTCAAGCCAATTATGACTGGGAGAATGGTTTAAGTCAAACAGATGCTCTAGTAAGAGTTATCATCGATGTTCTAGAACAGCTTCATAAAGAAGTTCAAGCCAAAGAACATGTCTATTCATTTGACTTAAAATTGAACAAAACAAACACCATTGAATCAATCATTATGAATGGACCTGCCGTATTTACGAAAAGTTCAATACGTAAAAAAGCACCACTGGCAAGTGAGTCTACAATAAACCGTACACTTCAATTGCTTAAAACAGATGGTATTATTAGACCCCTTGGTCAAGGTAGATCAGCTACCTGGCAAAGAGTCAAAGATCCTCATGAGAAATTCAATGCACAACAGCTTACTTTATTTAGTGATGAAGGGACTGTAACGAAATAAAAAGTTATAGTCCAACAAAAAGAAAACCACTCTGG